>CAZJLZ010000433.1:0-4276 GCA_964546775.1 uncultured Cryomorphaceae bacterium
ACCGATTACCAGCCCTTCAATCCGAATCTTAGTTATTTCCCAGTATTATCGGCAACCCGTCTTTTCCGCTTCCAATCACCACAATCTTCGCGTTGGTAGATTGGGATAAAGCTTCGGTAGCTTCAATTCCTTTCCAACGAAGTAGGTCTTCTGTGATGCTTTTCGCTACAATTTCCTGGAAGTCCTGAATACCCGATGCTTCAATTTTTTTACGGGCGGCTTCTTTCTGCGCTTTTTCTATTCGGAATTCATATTCCAGTGATTCCTGCTCCTGCTGCAGCTTGCGCTCAATCGAAGCACGTAATTTCTCGGGTAGTTCGATGTTGCGGATCAGGACGTCATTCAACTGAATATAATTCTCGTTGAGGCGGCTGCGCATTTGCTCTTCAATTTCGAGCTGAATTTCTTCTCGCTTGGTGGTGTTGAGTTCTTCGGGAAGGTAGCGGGCAATATTTTCGCGCGTAACGGCACGCATCGCCGGAATGATTACCCTGTCTACATAACTACTTCCGCGTTGTACCTCCAGACTCCCGAGTTTATCAATCATGGGTTCATGAAAAATGGTGACATCGAGTTTGATGTCCAGAAGGTTAGAAGACAACGCTGTCATCGAAACGGTAGTTTCCTGCTGGCGGGTTTCGTATATCACCACGTGGTTCCACGGAGCAATCAGGTGAAATCCCTGGCCGAGGTAGTTTCCTTCTTCGGAAATACCACCGGCAAAAGTTCGGTAAACGAGGCCCGCGTGTCCGGCGGCTATGGTCACCGTTATTCTGGACCACGAAATCAGGAGAATAACGAGAATAATCCCGAAAATAATAAAGGGCCTGATTTTCTTAATATCAACGGAGCTGGAAGGATTGTAGTTGGACATGAGAATAAATTTTTATGATTGCTGCAAAGGTAGCATTTCGGACGGGCCGGTTCCTGATTATATGGAACTTCCTGATCTAGTACGCTCCCTGGCGCTTACGGATGAACCATTCTACGACAAAAAGGGCGAGCAGCACAAAAAAGATCCAGCGTAGATTGATCAGATCGGCCAGTTCTTTCCGCTCGTAAACCACTGATGCAATATCACGGCTGTTGCGAATTTTTTCTGCCAGGGTCGAAACATCCTCAGCGTATAACATTTCACCGCCGGTCGAGGACGCTATCTGATATAACATCTGGTGATTGGCAGTGATGACGACGGATTCAATATTTACTGCAACGACACTGAAGGCACCGGTTGCAATGTGTTGTTCATCAGTAGCGTTTGCAATTACGCGGTAGGTATAATTACCTGCCGGAAGATGTCCTGCATTGAGCCGGTATGCGTTGCCTGACCGGGAGAAATTGAATTCAAAACTGCGCTCTTCATCGTCAGAAATCACCATTTGGACTTCCGGATCGGTGGTCAACTCATAACTCTTGTTATAAGTCTCAGCACGGAAAATGATGTCTTCATTCTCACGGAAGGATTTGGCCCCCGACACCCGGAGGAACTGTTTGTTCTCACGACTGGCCAGATATTGAACGGTTTTATGGATCAGTGAATTAAATGTATCATGCGTACCGCGGTCTGCGTAACTCATGGTTCTCCATCTCCAAAGACCTTCTCCACTTAAAACGGCGGTTTTCCAATCGTTCTGATCAAAAAATGCCCACAAGGGGAATTCCGTTCGAACCGAACCTATTCGTTGGTACATCAAGGTCTGACCCTGGGCGGTTGTTTGATATTCCCCGAAAGGAACATTCAGCGGTGGAAGGCTTCCGAAATAATTTCCTTCTTCTGCATCCATATTGAATAATGAAAAAGTACTGTTGAATGCCGAGCCCGAAGCATTCGAACTACCACGTGCGTCTATAACATTCACGCCCGTTTCCATTGAATTGAACGTATTGAGGTCACTCTGTCTGGTCAGGATAAACCACGCTGGAATGTTCTGACTTTTAACAACGTTTAGAATATTGGCAATGGAGTGTCTGTTTGAAGGAAGCCCGTGGAAAATAACCAGATGATATTCTTCGAGCGGTGGAATTGTTTCATCCGCCAATCTGAATTCAAAGGCATAATTTTCATTGGCTTCAACGGCCAGGCGGATCGCACGGATATCCGGATGTGGGGCATTCGCCAGCATGAGTATTTTCTGCTGACTATCCAAAACTTCAATATACATTTCATGCACATTGTTATTCGTAGTGAATTCACCTTCCAGCGGATGAGCAGTTATGGTATATTGCTGAATCCCTGTTTTACCGGCTTCCAGCAGAAAACGAACCGGCACTTGTACCGGATCTCCATCAAACCGCAGCATTTCCCTGGCTACTTCCCGGCCGCGGTGTTGTATGGAAACAGCAGTTCCTGCTCCCGAAAATCCACGGGCGTCGATCATAACTTCTATAGGGAAATCATTTCCCAGGTATGCCAGCTCATTGTGTATCACCGCGCTGATGACAATATCTTTTTGCGGAGTCGTATCACCGATTGCAATGGAATAAACCGGTGCCCTCAGTTGAGTAGTCTGGTGAACAGGATTTAATCCTCGATTGTACAGGCCGTCTGAAGCAATGATTACAGCACCAAGATTTCGGTTGCTGTAGCGGTTTTCGATCTCATTCAGAAATGCAGAGATATCGGTTTCCTTTTCGGCGAAATTAAATTCCGGGGTTTCATTTACACGTTCTCCAAAGGAATAGGTGCGCAATTCGTAGGCATTATTAAGAGCGTTTTCCAAACCCACCAATTGTTCATGTACCAATTGTTGTACGCTGGTTGAATCGGCAGACATCATCATCGATTCACTATTGTCTATTCCGATTACAATAACCGGCTTTTCTATTTCCTGTCGGATCAGTTTCAGCATCGGTTCCAGCAGAAAAAATGCCAGCAAACTTGCGGCGATAAATCGCAGTACGGAAAGAAAAATGATCAGGCTACGTGAAAAATCGCTGAGTGGTGTGCTTTTAAAGTAGAGTAGGGCAGAAACTCCGGCTCCGAACAGAAGGCAAAAAACCAGAAACCAAGGCGGATATGTAGTAATGATTTGCAATTCGGAGTGAAGCTATGAATTAAGTGAGCATTCCTCCGTCGACATGAATGGTTTGCCCGGTGATGTATGCGCTCATATCTGAGGCGAGAAATAGGCAGAGATTGGCCACATCAGCAGGGGTTCCCCCGCGTTTTAGAGGAATGGCCTCCCGCCATCCTTTGACGACCTCCTCATCAAGCGCATCAGTCATTTCGGTTTCAATGAAACCAGGGGCAACGGCATTGCAGCGCACATTTCTGGAACCAATTTCCAGCGCAACGGATTTCGTGAAACCGAGGATTCCGGCCTTTGAAGCTGAATAATTGGCTTGCCCCGCATTTCCTTTCACGCCGACAACCGAACTCATATTGATGATGGACCCGCTTCGTGCTTTCAACATGGTGCGCATAGACGCCTTGGTAAGGTTGAATACAGATTTAAGATTGGTTCGGATCACTTCGTCCCATTGTTCTTCGGACATACGCATCAACAATCCGTCGCGAGTAATACCTGCATTGTTGATGAGTACATCAATGGTTCCGAATGATGTCACAACTTCATCCACCAACTGAGTTGCCGCGCTATAATCAGATGCATCCGATTGAAAGCCCTGCACTTTACCTCCGAACTTGCTTAGCTCTTTCACCAGTTCATCTGCTTTTGAACCAGAGGACGCATAGGTAAAAGCCACATCAGCACCCTGTTCGGCGAATTTCTCTGCGATAGCCTTACCGATTCCTCGGGTTGCACCTGTAATCAGTACGACCTTTCCTTCCAATAATTTCATGTAATAAATTTTTGTGGCTCAAATATAGGCAGAAGCGCCGGTATAGCCGAGGAAGGAAATTTGAAAAAGCCGAATCTGTTGGGTAACCTGTTTTTCCAGTATTGTGCCTGTTAAGGATCAATAAGGAATGAATTTCCGGATCACTCGGTTCATAAGCGCAGTAATGGAAAACTGGCCGACCCGTCCAAGGATTCTGGTTATGATTCCACTTTTCTTACCCACAGTAGCTTTGTGAACCAACCAGCCACTGACCATGCTTGTAAGGTATTGAGCAATTTTGAAGACATCTCTTTCACCGACTTTTTCATGAACAATTTGTCGAACTAGGTGGGTCGGTTTCACACTGTCGGAAAGGGCCTCGGCCGTCGCTTTTATTTGAAGCCATTGAAATTGTCGCGTTTCTTCCAAAACGGTGATCGACCGTTTCAATTCCTTCATATTTTTGATATTTCCATTCATGGTCAACTGAGGATGT
>CAZJLZ010000434.1:0-12158 GCA_964546775.1 uncultured Cryomorphaceae bacterium
GACACTGCTTTCAGTCGGTTCTCAGAACTGAGTTGCTCGCCTTCATAGGAAACGAGAAAATGATCTGTATGGGTAAGCGTTCCGGTTTTGTCGACAACGATATCGGAAACCGAGGCCATTTTCTCAATGCTATCGGCGCTGCGCATATAGAAAAGGTTGCGTCCCAATACACGCAAGGCATGTCCAAAACTAAACGGTGCGCTCAGAGCCAATGCGCAAGGACAGGCGACGATGAGCACCGCTGTGACCACTTGCGCTACTTTCGATGGATCGTGCAGCCACCAAAAAATTGCACCGAAAGCAGCTATAATTAGGATAATGATCGTAAAACGTTTACTGACTTTATCAATAAAATCCTGTACGGGCACTTTATCCCGTTTATTGAATGCCTTTTGATTCCACAATTCTGTGAGGTAACTTTGATCCACCGGTTGCCGGACCCTTAACCGAATGGCCGGTCCGGATTGTCTTCCACCGGCGTAAATCATTTCACCCTGCTTTTTGTACACTGGCTCGGATTCACCTGTTACAAAACTAAAATCAATGGAAGCCTCGTCAGATACCAATTCGGCATCCGCGGGAATCAATTCCTGGTTGCGTACAACTATTTCCATCCCGGGCTTCAAATCCTTCAGCGGTACCTGACGTTCACCAGAATCGGCAACAACCGAAGCCGCCACAGGAAAATAGGAATCGTAATTTCTGTCGAACGCCAGACTCTGGTACGTTTTCTCCTGAAACCATTTTCCAATCAGCAGAAAGAAAAGTAAACCTGCCAGAGAGTCCATATAGCCGGCGCCTGTACCGCTGAGGATTTCATACAAAGACCGACCGAACAAAGCGAAAATTCCGATGGTGATCGGAACATCGATATTCACCTGTCTGTACCGCAATGCCGACCAAGCCGATTTGTAATAGCCAAGCGCCGCATATGCAAATACCGGTATCGAAAGCAGAATGTTTATGCCACCAAAAAATTGTGCATAGCCTTCCCAACCGGCTCCCATTCCGAGATATTCCGGAAGACTCAGCAACATGATGTTTCCAAAACAAAATCCAGAGATTCCAATTTTGTAATACAATTCTTTCGGAACCGATTGCACGTTCTGATTGAAAGTAGAAAGGTTGATTTCGGGTGTATAACCGAGTTTTACCAACAACTCCACCAATTCGCGCAGGGAAATTTTATCCGGATCGAATAAAATCGCTGCTTCCTTTCGTGTGAAATTCACAGCGATGCTATTTATGCCTTGATGCAACCGATGCAGATTTTCAAGCAGCCAGATACATGAACTGCAGTGAATGGCCGGCATTTTAAGCGAGACGCGCGCATGACTTCCTTCACGGAACCGAAGTAACTTTTCCTGTATTTCCGGTAAATCGAGATATGCATACCGACCCTCATCAATGATATTGGCTTTAATATTCGGACGATCCTCCAGTGTATAGTAGGATTCCATACCACTGGCCGAGAGTAATTCAAATACAGTAGCACATCCCGAACAGCAAAAATCATGTTCGTTGTACTGAACAACTTTCCGCGGCAAGTAATCGCCACAGTGAAAACACAATCCGGCATCAACAGTTGAAGACAATATCCCTACAATTTAATTTCATCTGCAAATTTAGCCGGACTCCTTCCGGGAAAAGCTGACCTCTATCACGCAAAAAGATGATAAAAATTGGTTTTTCGACACGCTTATTGTTTCCATTTGTAATTTATTCATCACATTTGTTCCATCAACTTATACAACATGAAAGGTAAAATCATTGCGCTCATCATTGCTGCCATCACCCTTTTGGGACCATTTCAGATGGCCTTTATTTACAATAACGACAACAGCGACATGTTCAATGTCATTATGTTCATACTATCGCTTGCCGGGTTGATCGGGGCTTTTGTAATGGCCACCGAGTCCAAAAGTGCGGAAAAGAAGCATTGATTTGAAGGATTCTAATCGTTTGCTTCAATGACTAAATTTCTGGTTCCTACCGATTTTTCTGAAAACGCACGCAATGCTTTTATAGCCGCGTTGAAGCTTGCTCAGTTATTTAAAGCCGAGGTAACGTTGTGTTCGGTTTACGATCAACCTTCCACCGGACAGAGTGTACTAAGAGATATCAGTGAGAAACTATATCTGACAACCATTGAAGACCTTCAACAGGAAGTAGAAGAAGTTCAACTGGAATTTCCAGGCATGCACATCCCTATCAAGGCCATTAAAGGTGACATTGCAGAAATGATCGATAAAACTGCAGACCTCGGCCAATATGATCTGATTATGATGGGAAAAACCGGTCGTTCAGGATTGAGTAACAAGTTGTTTGGAAGCATAGCGCTTCAAACCATTCAGAAAGCGAATCACCCTCTGCTGCTCATTCCCGAAAGCTGGAATTACAAAGCCATTACGAAGGTGTGCCTGGCGACCGACCTTGGTGAAATAAATTATTCTGAATCGCTCATACCGCTGATTGCTTTTGCTGAAAAATTCAAAGCTCCTGTAGAATTGATTCATTTTGCAGCCGACCAGGAAGAATTGGATCTGATTTACGAGCGTGGTTCAAAGGCAAAATCGGACATCGACTCTGCGCTAGCCTCAATCAATCACAAGTTTGTATTCGGAATTCGAGAAGACGTACGGAAGGCACTTTTTGAGTACATCGACACGGCCGATTTCCATATGATGTGCATGATCAAAAACGAATATCCGTGGGTGCAGGAATTGTTTCGTAGTTCGCCAACGGTTGATGCGGCCATTCATACAAATGTACCGTTGTTAATTTTGCGCTGAAATGGGTGTGAGTAAAGAAGAATTGCTGGACGCGGAATACTGGGAGCAACGGTATCAGGGAAATGAACTCGGTTGGGACATCGGCTACCCCGCTACTCCTCTGAAAACCTATTTCGACCAACTGACCAATAAAAATCTTCGCATTTTAATTCCCGGCGCTGGAAACGCATACGAAGCGGAATATCTTCACGAGCAGGGGTTCACCAATGTGCACGTAATCGATCTCGCGCCCAGCGCACTGAAAAACCTTCAACAAAGAATTCCCACTTTTCCGGAAGCGCATTTAACTGAAGGCAATTTTTTTGACCTCAACGACCAGTACGATCTGATTGTAGAACAAACCTTCTTCTGTGCACTGCATCCGGAACTCAGAACAGAATATGCAGCGCACATGCACCGCAACCTACGTCCCGAGGGAAAACTCGTCGGATTGCTTTTTGATGATGCGCTCAATACAGAACATCCGCCATATGGAGGTACCCCAACTGAATATCTCACCTACTTTGAACCTTTGTTTCACGTCCATACTTTCGAGCGATGTTACAATTCCATTCCTCCGCGCAGTGACCGCGAGCTGTTCATGATTCTCAGGAAGAAATAACTACCCGGCCGTCGCGCTGCAACCCTTGTCATTTTTGCTATTTTTGTCCAAAGCACTCCATCCATGGATCAGAAGAAAGTACCGGTTCTCTCCACGCTGCAGATCAACCGGAAAATTGAACGCATTGCCCACCAGATTATCGAGCACAATTACACCGAAGAAAAGGTGGTGTTGATTGGTATTGCGAAACAGGGCTTCGCGTTGGCTGAAAGAATCCGCGCGAAAATCGCTGAGAACAGTGACATTCCAACCGAAATGTTGCAACTGACCATGGACAAGAAGCAGCCACTTTCGGAGAGCTATTCCATTTCAGGACCGGCCGATGTACTGAATGACCGCTCGGTGATTTTGATTGACGACGTGCTCAATTCGGGTAGAACACTGATTTATGCGGCCCGGGAAATTTTGAAATACCCGATCAAAAAAATGACCACGGTAGTACTGATCGACCGGCGTCACAGGAAATTTCCAATCAAAGCGGATTTTGTAGGTCTCACACTTTCAACCACGATGCAGGAACACATTTCTGTGGAGTTGGATCCGGGGAAGGAAATGGCGTATTTGGAGTAACTCATTATTTATCAGTCGGATATTTGTTTTTCGCACTTTTTTCTTGAAAAAAAAGTGCTGCAAAAATTCAAGACGCACCTCCTCCCTGCGTTTGCTCTGCACAACGGCTAAGCGCGGCCGGACGAGCTCCCGTGTCGCTTTCCGGTCTTGCTAAGCCGCCGTTTTGAGCTCTCTTGATCGGAGCTGAGTCGGAGGCGCTGGCCGGATAGGCTGATACTAAACATTTGTTTAAAGGCGTATAAATAACTTTGCAAATAATTAAAAAATCCCGTTTTAATCAACAATGCTAAGAAAGTCAAGTATCTGATGTTTTAATTCCGAAACGCTGCCATCTGCGGGAAAAGTAAGATGTGCCTTTTCGTATTGAGCGCGGCGTTGTTCAAAATGCATTCGAACAAAGCTTTCCAATTCGCGGTCTGATTTATCCCGTAGAAGAGGTCGCTGGCTTTTATCCTGTTTCAAGCGGTTGATCAGTTCTTCGACCGGCAGTTTCAGATACACCACAAATCCCGAATTCAACATGAGTTCAAGATTCGATTCACTGGCAGGCATACCGCCGCCGGTTGAGATGACATACCCGTGGCCGGATACGCATTCTTCAAGAATTCTGCTTTCTTGCTTTCTGAAATATTCTTCACCTTTCTCCTCAAAAATGAAATTGATCGACTTTCCCAGTCTTTCAGTCAACAGTTGATCGGTATCCGCGAAGGACATATTCATTTCGGTTGCCAGCTCTTTTCCAATGGCCGTTTTCCCGCTGGCCATATACCCGATCAAAAAAACGTTGTCCGTCGCGCCCAAAGCAATTATGGTTAAATTCGCGCTAAAGGTAACCAACATGGAAATTTTCGAAGTCCGTTCGAAAAAAGACATCAATGATTTTCACCGCGTTCCGCATCTGATCTACCAGCATGACCCGAACTGGGTGCCCCATTTACGTCAGGACATCGACAAAATTTTCGACCCGAAACAAAACAAACTCTTCGACAAAGGCAGCGCCATTCGGTTTGTACTGAAAGACAAATCCGGAGAAGGCATTGGACGCATTGCTGCGTTCATTAACGCCAAGACCGCCTTTACTTTCGAACAGCCAACCGGCGGTATCGGATTTTTTGACTGTATCGACGATAAAGAAGCTGCTTTCCATTTGTTCGATTCCGCTAAAAAATGGCTCGTTGATCGGAAGATTGAAGCCATGGATGGGCCGATCAATTTTGGAGAACGCAACCAGTTCTGGGGATTGTTGATCAAAAATTTCAAAGATCCAAGCAGCTACGGAATGAATTACAATCCACCGTATTACCAAAAGTTGTTCGAGGATTACGGTTTCAACATCTACTTTGAGCAGTACGTGTACAAGCGCGATTTATTTCTTCCTGCCCAACCCATTTTCGTCCGGAAATTCAACCAGATGAACCTGGATCCGAAATACCGGATTTCGAACATCCAGGGATTGTCTTGGGAACAACTGGCAAAAGATTTTCAAACCGTGTACAACGGTGCCTGGGGCGGACACGAAAGTTTCAAACCGATGACCATTGAAGCATCCCGTAAAACAGTGAAAGCTCTGAAACCGGTGGTAGATCGAGATATCGTGGTATTTGTTTATTACGATAACGAGCCGATTGCATTTTACATCAATATTCCCGAATTGAACGAGATTTTCCGGTATATTGACGGCAATCTCAACTGGCTCGGGAAAATAAAGTTTCTGCTGCACCAGAAGCTCAACCCACCGCAGACGATGGTAGGTATTGTATTTGGCGTGGTGCGCGAATTCCAGGGAAAAGGGATTGAAGGCGCGATGATCAAGTGGACAGAAGACAACATGGCGGTGGTGAAACGACAGTACCACGAAACGATACTTACGTGGATTGGAGATTTCAATCCGAAGATGTTGCGGGTATGCGAAAGTCTTGGTGGACGAAGGTTCAGAACGCTGGCCACAATGCGCTATTTATTTGACCGGGAGAAACCGTACAAACGGGCTCCAATGGTGGAGTAAAAGCTAGCAAAAACAAGGCTTTTAGGCAATTATAAACTTTTGCAGAATCCATGGCCAGAAATAAAAAATAGCCTGTATATTTGCACTCCCAAATCAGGGACTGATTCCGTAGCTCAGTTGGTAGAGCAACGCCCTTTTAAGGCGTGGGTCCTGGGTTCGAGCCCCAGCGGGATCACAAAAAAACCGTCCGGTCACTGAGCATAGTCGAAGTGAAGGACGGTTTTTTTATGTTCAATAGTTTCTTCTTTTTCTGGCGCAAGCATCCGCTTTTGCCATGCAATATACTTAGTTGCGAATTGCAAGCAGAGCTTGCCTAATTAACCACTCACGAAGCAGTGCTTCGCGGGTACGATGGGTTGATAGACAACAGCGCACAAGCACCCCTACGCTAATGCTCGCGCGAGAGAGGAGTAATACCGTCAATCTGTGAAGTTCTTGGTGGCTAAATAAAAAGGGAGTACTACCGAAAAGATGATATAAAACCAAATCCCTGCACCTTTCAGATCCCTCTTGGAGGAATCTTCTGCATTCCATTTTTCAACCTTCTGATTATAAGGTCTTTTAAAGATGTTATAGTAAATAATATATATAATTGCAATAGGGAATATCACCCACCAGGAAAAATCTAAATCAAAGTGTTTATGGTTCTCCAAAATAAGAAGAATTGTTAGGATATGGCAAATGTGTACAGTGGTAATAACAGCGGTAGCAAGCACATCCGGAGTTTTATCACCCCATTGTAAATAAAACCTGTATATCCTGTAATATATATACCTCACAATCAGTGAAAATTATTCAAATAATTGACTTGAATTTTTTACACCCGTTGTTTCCAGTCTATTTCCTATAGACTTTCCATAATCATAGGTCGCATGCTGAACAATCACTTCACTTCATCCAACACCACCCCAATCTCCATCGCGAAATTCAACGGGTCCTGTGGCATTTTATGCGCTATCCGATAGGTATATGTTCCCAGTTCTGAGTACTGTTTGTTCTCTTCTACGAGGTGTTCGCTGTCCCATATATCATAACCGGCTTCGCCCAAGTATTCGCCATTCTCCTCGCGGATTTTTAACTCGTAGTCCTTCACCGTTTCTTCCCCATCTGGGCTGATTTCTGTCACTTCCACAATAGCGACCTCGAATTGATATCCATTGGCATACCGAAACGACAAACTAAGATTGTACCGCTGATCGGTGTTTTCAATCGGAACTTCAAATTCCCGCACATCTTCTTTCTGCCATTCAATATTTGGTGACAGCTCCTTGTGTTCTACATATACCCGCCCTTCGGGACGACATCCGGTTATTAATATACCGGCTATTAAAAGCAATATCCAATTTTTCATTTTAGTGCTATGTTTTTTAAACGATTAACAATCATCAAATTTAACAAACCTACCAACTGAACAGGGTTTCCGGTAAAGCCAGCAACACCATCGATACCGCGGTCACCAACAAAATAAACTTCCACATCCATTTCAACCAGATGTTGTAAGGTATGTTCGCAATACTGAGAATACCCATGGTGACCCCGCTGGTAGGAATGATCATATTCAGCAAACCATCTCCGAACTGAAAAGCCAGTACAGCCGTTTGCCTCGAAACACCGATGATATCTGCCAAAGGCGTCATGACCGGCATCGTTATGGCTGCTTGACCCGATCCCGATGGAACGATGATGTTCAGCAAACCCTGCGTAATGAACATCACCTGAACAGACAGTGCCGCGGGCATGTCTTCGACCACCGAAGCCAAAGAAAAAAGTACCGTGTCGATGATGCGACCGTCTTCGGCAACGATGAGAATGCTTTTTGAAATGCCGATGATCAGCGCGGCGGCGAGCATGTCCTTCGCTCCGAGCGTAAAGGCTTTCACACTCTGACTCAGGCTGAGATGCGAAATTATCGCAGCCACCAAACCGAGCGCGACAAACAACGCAGCAATTTCATCGATGTACCACTCCATCTTGTTGGCGCCGTACATCAACACCACCAGACTCAGTAAAAACAATATCACCACCAGTTTTCGCGAAGTGTTGAACGGAATGATTTCGGGCGCTACCAATTCATCTTCGGGACGGCGCAGTCCGTAGAGCAAACTGTTGGTCGGATCTTTTTCCAGCTTTCGCACATACAACATCACAAATCCAATCCCGAGCAACGTGTAAATGGTCCAGACTATCCAGCGATATTCCCACCCGCTGAACAAAGGAAGCTCGGCTATTCCCTGCGCAATTCCCACCGTGAAAGGATTTACCGCTGCACCCGCAAAACCCATCGACGCTCCGACAAAGGGAATGGCCACTCCCACGATGGCGTCGTATCCCAGCGAACGCGCCAGCGGAATGGTAATCAAAATGAAAACAAGGATTTCCTCCGCCATTCCGAAAGTTCCCCCAGCGAAAGAAAAAATGACCATCAAAATCGGAATGATCCATTTCTTCAAAGCCGGTCGTTTCTGAGCGATGGCCAATACCCGCTGCAACGCCGAATCCAACGCGCCAGTTGCGGACACCATCGAAAAAGCTCCTCCGACAAGCAACACAAAACCGATGATATGCGCCGCGCTAACGATTCCCTTCAACGGGGCCTGCAGCAATGCATAAATTCCCTGCGGATTCTGTTCGGCAGGTTGATAGGTGTTGGGGATGACCATCGTTCTTCCGTCCACGACTTCACGTTCGTACATTCCAGCCGGAACAATCCAGGTGAGGATGACAAAAAATACGAGAAAAACAGATACCACCACCAGCGCATCCGGTGATTTCAACCGGGAAAAATTCATTGAAGAATGATTTTATGCGTGGAACGAAGGGTTTCGGAAGATATCTGTAACACGTACATTCCCGCGGGAACATCATTCAATCGAAGTTGATCTTCCGTCCGGACAGTCTTTCCACTTCTGACTCTTTCTCCGGCCAGGTTGAAGAGTTGCCAGTTCCATCCGGGAGTGGAACCGTGTACATTTATAATTCCGCTTGACAAGGTTGGGAAAACCTGCCATTCCCCGGAAGAGGTTTCTTCAACGCCGGTGATGCAATCCGGTGCTTCTGCGGATTCGTTCACCATCAATTCCCCGTTTTCCACCCACCAGTCCTGCCAGGTTCCGCCTTCGCCTTGCTGCCAGTTAACCAGATCGAAATAGTTTTCCCCGTTGGATGCCGGAACTTTATACACTTTTATCGCCCTATTGTCCCGGTTCCACGTGAGCGGTGTGTCGTTTTCAATAATCTCCGGGCCTTCCTCCTGACAATTCGATGCCAGGAAATACACGTAGTCTTCGTACTCGGGATAATCACCAAAAGCCCTTGCTGTACCATCGGGTTCGATGCACACTGCGGTATACTCATCGCTGGCAATTCCATATGCTTCAATGCCGAGATCGTTTTCCATTCGGGCCATAAAGGTAACGTGTCGGCCACGGCGGTCGGGATTGTTGTAATGTTGATCGGTTACAACGTGTTCAAGAAATGGTGCATGGAGAAAATCACCATGACCCAGTGTAACATTATTGTGAAACGGATTGTTGAGGGCTGTTGCCGACTGAATGCTGCCGTTCTCAGCCGAGAAATAACTCCCTCCGAGCACCGCCATACCAGCACTGGTTCCTCCGACAACCGCACCTTTATCATTGAGCAGGTAATTGATGGCATCTTCAACTCCTTCTCCCCGCCACTCGTTTACATAGGTCCATTGATTTCCGCCGGCAATCCACAGTGCTTCGGCATTTTCTATTTGGGCTATGACATACGGATCGTTGGCCGCGGCGGCGTTGTTGAGCACAATGCTTTCTACCGAATTCACCGGAACACCCAATTCAGTATAGAGATAATCGTTGTATCCATCCGAACCGGAAGCGCGGATCACAAGGACATCACCTCCGTTTGCTTTTTGCAGAAACCATTGCATGGCGGCGTCATTCTCCGTAGCCCCGCCCATCAATACAATTCCGCCAAGGGTTTCGGGTGATACGTCTTCTTCGTTTCCGGTAAAATAAGAAGTATAATCTTGTGCATGGCTCAAGTGACCGGAAGCCAGCAAAATAAGCAGTAAAAGTTTTTTCATCGGAATGGTCGTTTGGTTTTTGAGACTTCCAAGTTACTATTAAAATAAAAAACCAGTCAGGTAAGCTTGGGCTTCGGCTACGCTCAGCCGGCGTAAAAAAAAGAGCGAAACCCGTTTGGATTTCGCTCTTCGAATTAAATGTGCCCAAGACTGGACTTACCGATGGTGCTTTTCTGCGCTCATCCTTCGCGGAAAAACATCCGCCGGCATAGACTTCTCGTCCAGTCTATATCCAACAAAAAAAGAGCGAAACCGGATGGATTTCGCTCTTCGAATTAAACTGTGCCCAGGACTGGACTTACCGACAGGAGATTATATCGCTCATCCTTCGCGGATAATCTAAACGCCGGCATAAACTTCTCGTCCAGTCCGTTAAAAAACTAAAAAGAGCGTATCCAAAAAGGAATACGCTCTAATAAAACTGTGCCCAGGACTGGACTCGAACCAGCATGCACGAAGTGCACCACCCCCTCAAGATGGCGTGTCTACCAATTTCACCACCTGGGCAATATTGGGGTGCAAAGATAGAATTTTATGATCAATCCTGAAGGTTCTAAAAACTTTTCAATGTGGTTTAATATCAGTCACAAACCCACTCTACCGTCCTTCAATGCCATCATTCCACCGAATAAGAGCTTTTCATTTTATGGCCTGAATAGACCTATAATTCTCTATTTTTACATGAATCGAAAAAAGCCGATATGAAAAAACTGCTGTTTGTTGCTTGTATATTGGGTTGCATTACTCCGTTGATAGGCCAGAATGTTATGACCCCGGAATTATTGTGGCAATTGGGATGGGTCAGTGCAGTCGGACTTACCGAAGACCGGGAACACCTGGTATATCGTGTTACCACTCCATCGGTGGAAGAAAACAAAATGCACACTGAGTTCTTTAAAGTTTCGCTGAATGGAAGCGAACGGGAACCCGTTGAAGACCCCAATGAACTGGTGCCCAACTCGAAGATATCACCAAACGGAGAATATGAAATTCACAGTCAACCAGTGAAAGTAATGCCGGTGAAAGGTTCTGACTTCTACCCCGAATTGGAAGAAAGCGAAGTCTCGATTTATAACACACTGGATTACCGTATCTGGGATCGATGGAATGATGGTACCTACAACCACGTTCACGTTCGTAAAGTCGGGGAAGATGACCCTGGGACAGACATCATGAGCGGCGAGAAATTCAACACTCCTCAAAAACCATTTGGAGGAGACGATGACTTTATCTGGTCGTCTGACGGAAAAAAGATCGTGTATGTTGCCAAAAAAGTAAGTGGTACAGATGCTGTATTTTCAACCAACACAGACCTGTACGAATACAACCTCGCAAGTGGAAAAACCACCAACCTCACCGAAGGAATGATGGGTTACGATACCCATCCCTCCTATTCTTCAGACGGAAAGCTCGCGTGGCTTAGCATGCCCCGCGATGGCTACGAAAGCGACAAAAACGATATTATGGTTGAGTCGGATGGAATCAGAAGAAACCTGACTGCCGATTGGGATGGTTCTGTGAATAGTTTCATCTGGAGTAGCGATGGTAAATCGGTATTCTTTACCGCAGCAACAGACGGAACCATTCAATTATTTGCAGTTGATGACCCTGGAAAAACGAAAAAGCTTCCCCAGGTAAAACAACTGACCTATGGAGTTTTCGATGTTGGAGGTCCGCTTGCCCATGTAGGAAACAGCCTTTTGGTGAGCAAATCAGACATGAATCACGCGTCGGAAATCTACAGCTATGAGCTGAAAGATAAAGTCTGGAAGCCGCTTTCACGGGTGAATGATGAAGTTTACGAATCGTTGCAAAAAAGCAAAATTGAACTTCGAAAAATCAAAACCACTGACGGCAAACCTATGTTCACATGGATCATTTACCCTCCGGATTTTGATCCTGACAAGAAATACCCGACGCTGCTCTACCTGCAAGGCGGACCTCAGTCAGCGCTCAGCCAGTTCTATTCTTTCCGATGGAATTTCCAGTTGATGGCGGCTCAGGGATATATTGTGGTCGCACCGAACCGACGGGGAATGCCCGGACACGGTGTAGAATGGAATGAAGCGATCAGCAAAGACTGGGGTGGCCAACCGATGCAGGATTACCTGTCGGCCATTG
>CAZJLZ010000435.1:0-3472 GCA_964546775.1 uncultured Cryomorphaceae bacterium
ACTGTCTAAATTCGACGTGGAAGGAGCAACTGTTCAGGACGGAATTAAAGGCTTTATCTACGGAGAACGCGGCGTTTGGCGTCCGGGAGATTCACTCTACCTCAATTTTGTGGTCGAGGACAAACTGAACCTGCTACCGGAATCTCACCCGGTGCACATGGAACTCAGAAACCCACGTGGACAGGTTGTTCAACAGATGGTAAGTACCAAATCCGTAAACGGTTTTTACGATTTCAGAACAGCCACCGATACCGATGCCATCACCGGCAATTACGATGTGGCTTTTAAAATCGGTAACCGCCGGTTCAGCAAAACGCTGAAAATCGAGACCATCAAACCCAACCGGCTCAAGATCAATTTCGAATTTGATTCGGATCTCATCACCGGAACCAACAATATCAAGGTTCCGCTGGAGGCGCGATGGCTACACGGTGCCAAAGCGTCGAACCTGACGGCTGATGTTGAGATGACAATCGCTCCTACCAAAACCACTTTTTCGAAATGGAACAATTATCATTTTGACAACAATTTACAACATGCCGGAGACGCGGTTTCAGAATTCATTTTCGACGGAGCGCTCAATGCCGACGGACGGGCGGATATTGCCGTGACGCTGTCCGATCAGGTTGAAAATGCACCGGGAATGTTGAAGTTGAATTTCCACACCAAGGTTTATGAACCTGGCGGAAATTTCAGCGAAGATTTTCATTCGGTAAAGTTCTCGCCTTACGAATCTTATGTCGGCATGCAAACGCCCGAAGGAGAAATGTGGGGTAATGCACTCGAAACAGAACAAGATCATGCCGTTGAAATAGTGACGGTAAACGAGCAAGGCCAACTCCTTCCGCGTGAAAAACTCGAAGCTACGCTCTATAAACTCAACCGCAACTGGTGGTACGATAGTTACAACGGAAACAATTTTAATTTCCTCAATAGCAGCAGCTATCGCGAGATCAAATCCGAAGAAATATCACTCACCGGTGGAAAAGGTAAATACGACCTCAACATCCCAAACAGCGACTGGGGACGGTACGTCCTGATGGTAAAAGATCCAGTGAGCGGACATTCTACCGCTGATTTCCTCTACTTCGACTGGCCGTACTGGATGCGCGCCAACCGTGCCGAAAGCGAAGCTTCCACCATCCTCGGTTTCAGCAGTGACAAGGAAGTGTACGCGCCGGGAGAAAAAATTAAACTCACCTTTCCGTCACCCGAACACGGACGGGCATTGGTTTGTATCGAAAATGGCACCAGGATTCTTGAAAAATTCTGGGTAGAAACAAAACAAGGAGAAACCAAGGTCGAAATAGAAGTGACTGAAAATATGGCGCCGAATGTATTTGCGCACATCGCGCTGTTGCAACCGCACGCACAAACCGTCAACGACCGGCCAATGCGTTTGTTTGGCGTGATTCCTTTGAGAATTGAAAACCCTGATACCCGACTGCATCCTCAGATAGAAGTTCCGGAGGTATTGCGACCGGAGTCAAAAGCAACTTTTGTGGTTTCCGAAAAATCGGGGCGACCGATGACTTACACGCTCTCCATTGTGGATGAAGGATTACTTGATCTGACCCGATTCAAAACTCCAAATCCGTGGGACGCCTTTTACGCGCCGGAAGCACTCGGCATCCGTACCTGGGACATGTACGATCAGGTGATCGGTGCGCTCGGCGACAATGTGGGAACGCTGCTGAGCATTGGCGGAGATGAAGAAGCCATTGATCCCGCGCAGCAAAAAGCAATGCGGTTCAAACCCATGGTGCGCCATCTCGGTCCTTTCACCTTACGAAAAGGAGAATCTGCCCGCCACGAAATTGACATTCCGAATTACATCGGTTCTGTGCGGGCTATGGTCACCGCAGGAATGGAACCCGCTTATGGAAATGCCGAAAAAGCCATTCCGGTGAAAAGTCCGTTGATGGTGCTGGGAACACTTCCGCGGGTACTCGGTCCCGGCGAAAAAGTAAATCTTCCGGTGAATCTGTTCGCGATGGAAAATCACGTGAAAAATGTGACTGTACGCGTGAAAACCAATAATCTGCTTACTGCCGACGGTTCTGTTGAGCAGACGCTCCGATTCGACGAACCCGGTGATGAAATGCTGATGTTTTCGCTCAAAGCGGGAACACAAACCGGAATCGGAAAAATTACCATTGAAGCGACCAGCGGAAAGGAAAAATCAATTCATAAAATAGAGCTGGATGTCCGAAGCCCAAATCCTTCTATGACCACTGTTCGCGACACGGTACTTTTTGCTGGTGATCAATGGAATGCCGGTTTCACCTATTTCGGAATTGATGGAAGCAATAAAGCGATGCTTGAAATGTCCACCCTGCCGGCCATCAATCTTGAAAAAAGGCTGGATTATTTGATTCAATACCCGCATGGCTGTATCGAGCAAATCACTTCAGCTGCTTTTCCACAACTCTACCTGCATCAACTGATCTCGCTCGACAGTGAAAGGCAAATTGAGGTGAAGCAAAACATTCAGGAGGTACTCCGGCAAATCCGGAATTTCCAGCAATCATCCGGAGGTTTCTCTTACTGGCCGGGTAACAATTACATCAGCGACTGGGGAACGAATTATGCCGGTCATTTGATGCTCGAAGCAGAAGCGGCGGGATATGCGGTTCCGGCGGGATTGAAATCACCCTGGCTGAAATACCAGCAAAACCAGGCACGGCAATGGTCGGCCCGCGACCGGAATTACGGATACAGCCAGCGCAACCAAGCGTATCGGTTGTTCACACTCGCCAAAGCAAACGCAGCAGATCAAAGCGCCATGAATCTGCTCAAATCACTCAACGACCTCAATCTTTCGGCGCGGTGGATACTGGCGTTGGCCTACATCGAAGCCGGACAACCTGAAGTCGCAGAATCCCTGATCCGTGGAATTGCAGTGAACATTCCCGAGTATGCAGAATTGAGTTATACATTCGGCTCCAACATGCGCGACGAAGCTTTTGTACTGCTCACCCTCGTCAGGTTGGAGCGTTTTGCCGATGCAGCACAAGTGGCGGAATCCATCGCGAAGCAACTCGGTTCCGAAAGGTGGTTCAGTACACAAACTACAGCATTCAGTCTTTCTGCGTTGTCCGCATTTCTCGGCGGATCTGACGTCACCGGAGGATTGCAGGCCAACGTTTCTCACAACGGCCGCGAAAACAAATACGCTACCGCAAAATCGCTCGTGCAGCAGGGTTTAACCGCCAGCAACGGAAAAGGAAATGTCAATGTGGTGAACGAATCCGAACAACCGCTGTTTGCCCGTTTGCTCATCACCGGAAAACCGCTGGAAGGCAAAACCCCGCGCATGGCTAAAAATCTGTCCATGGAGGTTAGATATCTGTCTCCTGATTTCAAAACCATTCAACCTGACAAGTTGCAAATGGGTACCGCTTTCATCGCAGAAGTCACCATTCATAATCCCGGAACCCGTGGAAATCTTTATGAAATGGCGCTGACGCAG
>CAZJLZ010000436.1:0-3730 GCA_964546775.1 uncultured Cryomorphaceae bacterium
GGTGGAAAGTGGTGATGAAATCTCAGAAAAACTGGCCCGACGCATTGTCGAAAGCGGAATTGAAGAGGTTGAAATCCGATCGGTGCTGACTTGCGAAATGAAGAACGGTGTTTGCGGGAAATGTTACGGTCGTAACCTCGCTACCAACGGATACGTGAAAGACGGTGAAGCCGTAGGAGTAATTGCTGCACAATCTATCGGAGAACCTGGAACCCAGTTGACACTTCGTACTTTCCACGTTGGAGGTACGGCTTCAAAGATTGCAGATGAATCGGAGATGCGTGCCAAATATGAAGGTAAGATCGAAATCGACGGTCTGAGAACGGTTGCCAAAAAGGGCGATGACGGATCAGAGCACGAAGTGGTTATCGGTCGTTCTGCGGAGATGAAAATCGTTGATAAGAAAACCGGGGTTGTGCTTGCAACAGGTAACATACCTTACGGTTCGGAGATGTTCGTTCAGAATGGAAAAACCGTTAAGAAAGGTGATACCATCTGTAAATGGGATCCATACAACGCAGTTATGGTTGCAGAATTTGATGGAAAACTCGAATACGAGAACATCATCGAAGGTATGACCTATCGCGAGGAAGTGGATGAGCAAACCGGATTTACAGAGAAAGTAATCGTTGAACGCCGCGATAAAAAGGTAAATCCTGAAATTCGCATTGTAAGTGGTAAGGCAAAAGACATTCTGAAGTCATACTCACTACCGGTAGGCGCCCATATTATGGTGGATAAAGGACAAAGCGTAAAGGCCGGCGACGTTCTGGTGAAGATTCCACGTGTAGCTGGTAAATCCGGCGATATCACGGGAGGTTTACCACGAGTAACGGAGCTGTTCGAAGCACGTAATCCTTCCAATCCAGCGGTGGTTTCTGAAATCGATGGAATTGTAAGCTTCGGTAAGATCAAACGCGGTAACCGCGAAATTACTGTAGAATCCAAAACCGGAGAATCCAAGAAGTACCTGGTGTCGTTATCCAAACACATTCTAGTTCAGGAAAACGACTTTATCAAAGCTGGTAATCCTTTGTCCGATGGAGCAATCACTCCTTCTGATATTCTTGCCATCAAAGGACCAACAGCAGTACAAGAATACCTGGTGGATGAAATTCAGGAGGTATATCGGTTGCAGGGGGTAAAAATCAACGATAAACATTTCGAAGTAATTGTTCGTCAAATGCTTCGGAAAGTGGAAATCGAAGATGCTGGTGATACCCGTTTCCTCGAGCGACAGGCGGTTGATAAAATCGAATTCATGGAAGAAAACGACAGCATTTTTGGACAAAAGGTCGTTATTAGTGCCGGGGATTCAACCGTTCTGAAAGAAGGGCAGATTGTGTCAGCGCGTGCTTTGCGCGATGAGAACTCTCAGTTGCGTCGTCGCGACCAGAAGATGGTTGAAGCGCGCGATGCCATTGCTTCCACTTCGCGTCCAATGTTGCAGGGAATTACCCGGGCATCTCTTCAAACCAAGAGTTTCATTTCTGCAGCTTCCTTCCAGGAAACAACGAAAGTGCTTAATGAAGCGGCCGTTGCCGGTAAGCAGGATATGCTCGGTGGTTTGAAAGAAAACGTAATCGTTGGACATTTGATCCCTGCAGGTACAGGTTTGCGTCAGTTCCAGAAACTAGTGGTTGGCTCAAAAGATGAGTACGATCAACTGATGGCAGCCAAAGCGAAAAAAGAAGAAGTCATCTCCGAAGATGATGCTTAAATAAATGATCAGCGCCCTTCTAAAATGGAGGGCGCTGTTTTTAATCACTGAACTGCTGTATTATGGCCGATGAAAAAGATATCAAAAAGAATCAATTGAGTATTGAGCTGTCTGAAGAAGTAGCGGAAGGGGTTTACTCCAATCTGGCAATCATCACGCATTCCAACGCAGAGTTCGTAATGGATTTTGTGCGGGTTATGCCGGGAGTTCCGAAGGCAAAAGTGAAATCGAGAATTGTGCTTACTCCACAGCATGCCAAACGCTTAATGCGGGCACTGAACGATAATATATCCAAGTTCGAAAGTGCGCATGGCACCATTGAAGAAACACAAGGACCCGAAGGAGCTTTTCCTATGAATTTTGGCGGACCAACTGCTCAGGCTTAAAAAGCATAACTAGTTCCGTTGTTATACTAAAGGGGCGTTCCTTCTGATGAAGGGCGCCCTTTTTTTATTCAAATGCCCGCTTGTTGAAAATAATGTACCCGAAACTGAATAGAAAACTCCAATGCTCATCGGGTCGGTTTTCATAATAATTGGCACTGGCACTCAATGGCCCTAATGGAGTGTGAAACACCAATGACGTGCTTCCCATAAAAAAGGGTTCTTCCCAGGGAGGTCCGTAAAATGCTTGATTCTCTTCGTTACGATTGATCCGTTGATAGGGTAGAAACGCATAACCTTCCAGTCTCAAATGCAAACTTTTGGTGAAATGGAACAGGGTTTTTATTCCACCCGAAATATACTGGTGAGCCCTGAACTCTTCCTGGAAAAAAGTACGACTCTCAGGTACAGGTTGGAAAGCAGGTGCGGAAATAATCGTTGCCGAGTAATTGGAAAACAAGGGTCGGTTGCTGTACAGCGCTTTGAATGAGATTCCCGGAGAAAAGAATTTTCCAACCCGGAAATAGCGATCTGCCTCCATCTCTAACTGAATCCAACTTCGGAAATGATTGGACTGAAAACCGGGATTGGATGTGCTTCCGAGAATCGTTTCCTCTCTTCCGTTTACATAGCGGCCTTTGATATCGAAAAATTTTCCTTCGGTAGGGTACTGCTTCTTGTTCAGCGAACTCATTTCAATTTTCAGGCCCGCCGTTACATTACGAAAATACGTTTGATCAGTGATATCGGATGGAGTAAACAGATCATCCTGATAGTACTGATCCAGCAATCGCGCATATTTCACATCAACCTGAAGAATGCCATGCGTTTTGAATGGTTTGGTAGCGATTAACCCCGTATACCAGTCGTTTTGCACAATAAAAGAAGGTTTCGATTCTTCGAAAAAATTGGCGAAGCTTTTAAAATAGTCCCACCTGTTTAATGTGAAAACCGGTTCCAGGGTAAACTTATTCCGACCGGGAAACTCGAATCTTAGCTGAGCATGGACGGACCCGTAAAATTTTCCGAAATAGGTATTTCCACTGATTGAGATGGATCGTCTTGCGAAATGATTGTATTTCACACCAACGAATCCTGTATTCACTGGTTTGGACGATACGTGTCCTCCAAAGTCTACGGATATTTCTTTTTCCTTCTTGACATATACATTCAGCGTATAGTGCTCGTCATCCTTGTTTTTATAGGCACTCGGGTACGCATACCGAACCTTGTCATCTTGTATGAGGTGATAAAATCTATGGCGGATCTGATCGAAATTGACAGCTTCTTCATTTTTTCTGAGGCCAACCACTTTGTTGACATACATCGACTGTGATTCACTAACCCCATTGATAGATATATTATTAATGGAAAGTGGTTTTTGCTCTTTGAGGAATTCTTGCCGCACAGAATCGATCGCCATCACTGTCTGTTTACGCTGAATATCCGCCTGAAGTGTATCAATGTATTTCAGGGTTTCCACATAACCACGGTCAATCACTTCCCTGATATTACTGAAATCGAAAACCCCTACATCCAGGTTGGATTGAATGATAATACCATTTTCACACACCGGATCAAATGAAGATCGATCCATAATCATATTCTTGAGCTGGCTAAGAAGATC
>CAZJLZ010000437.1:0-6637 GCA_964546775.1 uncultured Cryomorphaceae bacterium
AGCGAAGTCTCGAAGGTGTTGACATCGAAGTTGATTTCTGAGAAAATCGCGTTACTGCAATCTTCGATGCTCAAGGATTTTGGCATTGAGAAATCGAAAATTGCTGTTCTCGGTCTGAATCCGCATGCGGGCGACAATGGATTGCTGGGGGATGAAGAACAAAAAATTATTGCTCCGGCAATTACAGCGGCAAAGAATCAAGGGCATCTTGTTTTCGGACCATACGGAGCCGACGGATTTTTTGGTACCGGGCAATACAAACATTTTGACGCGGTTCTGGCCATGTATCACGATCAGGGCCTCGCACCATTCAAAGCGTTGGCCTTCGATAGCGGAGTAAATTTCACGGCCGGACTGCCCATCGTAAGAACATCTCCGGATCATGGACCCGCAATGGACATCGCAGGTAAAAACCTGGCTGCACCAGACTCTTTCCGCGCTGCAGTTTACTTAGCGTGTGATATTTACCGACAACGCAAACACTACCGCGAGATTTCTGCCAATCCGCTGCAGCATCAAAAACCACCTGCGTAAATAAGCAACAGAATATTTTCATAGTTCTTGCTTATTTGTACCTTTGCGCTCCTTTTACACAACCGTAAAATTGAAGAGACGTGAATCGCAGCCGTGATTTTTATATTCAGTTTGAGGGATTAAAGGAAACAGTTCACCACTTCGATTTTGAAGTTGATGATTCGTTCTTTTCGGCGTTTGAAGGAAGTTTGATAGAGCAGGGCCAATTGCAGGTATCGCTTGATCTGGATAAAAAAAGCACCATGATGGAGCTTAATTTCGGAATCAGAGGAAATGTAATTCGCGAGTGTGATCTCTGTGGAGATTTGCTGGCTGTTCCAATTGAACTGAAGGAAAAACTCATCGTTAAGTATGGTGAAGAAGGTGATGAATCCAACGATGAACTGGCATTCGTTCCGCATTCGGCATACGAGATAGATGTAGCTCCTTATCTATATGAGTTCATCGTTCTGGCTTTGCCGATAAAAAACGTTCATCCTGCGGGTGAATGTAATCCGGAAGCCATTGAACTCTTACAGAAACTGAATACGCAACGGGAAGACGATGATATTGACCCGCGTTGGAGTAAACTGAAACAACTTAAAAAAGACAATTAATACATACCAAAATGGCACATCCCAAGCGAAAGCAATCGACCACCAGAAGAGATAAGCGCAGAACGCACTACAAAACGTCTGCCCCGGTAGTAGCCCTTTGCAAGGTAACCGGCGAGCCTCATCAGTACCATCGCGCATACTGGTACGAAGGTAAAATGTACTACAAAGGACAGGTCGTTATCGATCAAACGGCGTAAGTTATTGCTGGTCTGATAACTGCCCTGGAAATTGTGTTGCCCGTTTTGGTCAAACCATCCCTGTTTGCAGACTCCAGCAGTTTCTCTGAGAATTATTTGTCAAATTGCCGTAATTGGATTCTAAGCCATATCTTAGCCGCCGTGATTCCGGAAAACCGCACCTCTACTGAGAATGCCTATGTCTAAATTGACCGCTGCCATTACAGCCGTTCAGGGCTATGTCCCTGACTATGTGCTTACCAACAAAGAGTTGGAACGGATGGTAGACACCAATGACGAATGGATTAAATCCAGAACCGGGATTTCTGAACGCAGAATTCTGAAAGGGGAGGGATTGGGAACATCGCACATGGGTGTAAAAGCAGTTGAACAGTTGTGCGCAAAACGGGGAATCGATCCGCTAGAAATCGATCTGCTGATTTGTGCCACCGTTACACCCGATCATCAGTTTCCGGCGACAGCCAACCTGATCTGTGACAAGGCTGGTTGCAAAAATGCCTGGAGTTTTGACGTCATGGCTGCCTGTTCAGGATTTCTTTATGCGCTGGAAACCGGAAGTACGTTCATTGCATCGGGTAAGTACAAGAAGGTGGTGGTCGTTGGTGCCGATAAAATGTCGTCCATCATCGATTACGAAGATCGCACAACCTGTATCATTTTTGGAGACGGTGCCGGAGCGGTTTTGCTCGAACCCAACGAAGAAGGATACGGTGTGCTGGATGCAGCTTTGTACAGCGACGGATCCGGATTTGAACATCTGCACCAGAAAGCAGGCGGATCGGCATACCCGGCTACGCACCAGACCATTGATACCGGACAGCACTTCGTCTATCAGGAAGGTAAACAGGTTTTTAAATTTGCGGTAACCCGAATGGCAGATGTATCCGTTGAGGTGATGGAACGCAACAATCTGACGAGTGATGATGTTGCATGGCTGGTTCCGCATCAGGCCAATTTGCGTATCATAGACGCTACAGCGAAACGAATGGGTCTGGATACGTCAAAAGTGATGATCAATATTGATCGTTACGGAAACACAACTGCTGCCACCATACCGCTGTGTCTGTGGGAATGGGAAAAGAAAATGAGCAAAGGAGACAACATCATCCTTTCTGCTTTTGGCGGTGGTTTTACATGGGGAGCTGTATACGTCAAATGGGCATACGATTCCAATTAGCTTTTTTAATTTTAGCACAACCGAATAACTCTACATTATGAAGCTGGAAGAAATTCAGGACCTGATCAAATTTGTCTCTAAATCAGGGGTAAGCGAAGTTCAAATTGAACAAAAAGATTTCAAGATCATTATCCGGTCTGAAAAAGAAAAGAAGAACCGGAGCGCTCAGCAGGAAATGGTTCAGCATTCTTATCCTGTGCAGCAGATGCCTCAGCAGATGCAACAACAAATGCCTCAGCAACAGCAGCAACAACCGCAACAGGCCGCTGCCCCAACTCCTGAGAAAACGGAGCAACAGACCAAAGAATCGAAATACATCACCATTAAATCACCGATGATCGGAACCTTTTACCGGGCCTCCTCACCAGATAAAGATCCGTTCGCTAATGTCGGTGATTCCATTAAAACCGGACAAACCATCTGCATCATCGAAGCGATGAAGCTGTTCAATGAAATTGAAGCCGAAGTGAGCGGCAAAATTGTAAAAGTACTGGTCGACGATTCATCACCGGTAGAATACGACCAACCGTTGTTTCTGGTTGATCCATCCTAAGCGATAACCTTCGTCAAAGCCTGATTCATGTTCAAAAAAATACTGATAGCCAACAGAGGAGAAATTGCGTTGCGAATCATCCGCACCTGCAAGGAAATGGGCATTAAAACCGTTGCTGTATACTCTAAAGCAGACGCCGAAAGTCTCCACGTACGATTTGCCGATGAAGCAGTTTGCATTGGCCCTCCTCCCAGTTCAGAATCCTATCTGAAAATACCGAACATCATTGCTGCGGCCGAAATTACCAATTCTGACGCCATACATCCGGGTTACGGATTTCTTTCCGAAAATGCCAAGTTCTCCCGTGTTTGTGCCGAAAACAACATTAAATTCATTGGTGCCAGCGGCGATATGATCGATGCTATGGGCGACAAGGCATCGGCCAAAATGACGATGAAAAAGGCCGGTGTTCCTACAATTCCCGGTTCGGATGGGTTGATCAAAGACCTAAAACACGGCAAGGCCATGGCCATTGAAATTGGCTATCCTGTGATGATAAAGGCGACCGCCGGTGGAGGTGGGAAAGGAATGAAGGTGATTTGGGAAGAACAGGAACTCGAGGAGTCTCTCATCAACGCCATGCGAGAGGCAGAAGCAGCGTTCGGTAATTCCGGTATGTACATGGAGAAATTTATAGAAGATCCGCGCCACATCGAAATTCAGATTGCTGGCGATCAGTTCAGCACCTTTTGCCATATGTCTGAACGCGATTGCTCTATACAACGCCGCCACCAGAAATTAGTAGAAGAAACTCCATCGCCGTTTATGACAAAAGCCCTGCGTAAGGCAATGGGTGAAGCAGCGATAAAAGCGGCTTCTGCGGTAGATTACGAAGGCGTTGGCACCGTAGAATTCCTCGTTGACAAACACCGTGACTTCTATTTCATGGAGATGAATACGCGGATTCAGGTAGAACACACCATTACCGAAGAAGTGATTACCTACGACCTCGTCAAAGAGCAGATCAAAATTGCAGCGGGCATACCCATTTCCGGAAAGAATTACGAACCGCGCATGCACGCCATTCAGTGCCGCATCAACGCCGAAGATCCTTTTAATGGTTTCCGACCTTCACCTGGCAGAATTACGGATTATCATACGCCGGGAGGTCACGGAATCCGGGTGGATACACACGTTTATGCGGGATACACAATCCCACCGAACTACGATTCGATGATATCAAAGCTGATATCGGTTGCGCAGACACGCGAGGAAGCCATTCTGAAAATGCAGCGCGCTTTGGACGAATACATTATCGAAGGTGTAAAGACGACGATTCCGTTTCATCAGGCGCTCTTCCAGAACGAGGACTTCCGGAAAGGAAATTATACTACCAAGTTTCTGGAGGATTTCGTGTTGAAACCCTGACGCGGTTTCCGAAAACGCTCTGCGCAGGGATATTGTGTTCACCGGCATCGCATTTATCAGTGTAGGAGGTTTGACGTAAATCGCGATATTCGCCTCTAACTTTGTAATTGTGTCTGAGTTAATATCCCGAATTCTTTTGAATCCCTGGTCGGCTGTTGTCGTGTTGTTTACGGGGATGATCCTGCGCGTAATAAATTTAACAACCGGTGGTTTATGGCTGGATGAAATCTGGTCGATGCAAACTTCTGATTCTGGCAATTCGGTATCTGCTATTATCGCTGCCTGTAAGTTAGATACGCATCCCCCACTTTTTGACCTGATGCTGCATGCATGGTTGACCTTGTTTGGTGACTGTGATCTCAGCGGACGAACATTCGGTTTAGTTTGGGGATTGTCGGGGATGATAGCCACCTGGTATATCGCCTGGAAAATAACGGGTAAAAGAAGTATTGCCTTTGTTGCTCTTGCACTGATTTCCTTCAGCTATTTTCACATCTATTATTCCAACGAAGTCCGGTTTTATGGATTTCTGTATCTGTTATCGCTGGTGGCTGTAGCGAACCTATATTTTTATTTAAAAACCGGTGTCTGGCGACACATCGTCGTGTTTACTTTCGTGATGGTGCTCGCACTTTATACCCACTATTACGCCGTGTTCTTAATGGCATCGATAGGCGTTTCGGTTCTGTTGCTTTTTGCAATGCAAAAAATTTCCGCCCGGGTGTTTTGGGGAACAGTAATTTCCGGGATTACGGCAGTATTGATCTTCTCCCCATGGATTCCTGTAATGCTGAGTGGTAGCGAATCTGCGAGTTGGATGCTGGCTCCGAATTGGTACGATTTCTTCAATTATTTTTATTTGTACACCGGCAAGAATCCGGGTGAGTTTATATTTCTACTGGCGTTTTTCTTTTTATCGGTCCGTTTTTATTGGATGAATCCTGTTCTTTTCACGTTGTTGTTTGGAATGGTTTTATTCGGATTTTTGTTTCCGTTTATTGCTTCTCATCTGGTTACGCCACTGTTGCACGAACGATACACCATGATTTATTTTCCTGCAATTATATTATTGGTAGCTGTGGGATTTACCGGTTTATTGGAACGCTACAGCAAAATTGCAGCAGGTATTCTGTTGGGGGTTTGGATCTCCGTGGGTATCAATCTGGTTTTCATCAACGATTATTTTATTGAACCACAAAAGGAACCGTGGAAAGCGATAGCCGAAGACCTTCAGCGGGAGAACAGCGTTTTGCAGGCACCCGTTTATACAGAAATGAAATTCTGGCTGGATTATTATCTGGTGCAAAATCAACAAAATCCGGCCAAACTTCCCGGTGAAGAGGATCCAAAAAATTTATTCTGGATAATGCACAGCCCTTACGATCTGAAACCAGATTCAGTCCTTTCCGAAGAAGACCATATTGTGGAAAAGGAAATTAAATACGAAAATGATTTCCGCCTGGTGCTACTCAGGAAATGAGTCTTCAGTCTACCTGAATGGATTCCGGCCCGTCTATCAGTTGAACATGACAGCAATCGTGGCGTATGCGGTATTTTTCCTTAACAACCTGGGCGTCACCTACCCAACCTTCGAATAAAAATTCCCGGGCTTCATGGTTGCTGAGGAAAGATTTATGACCATCGTTGATAATCTGGTAGGGACCGTTGGGTGGC
This sequence comes from uncultured Cryomorphaceae bacterium, assembly GCA_964546775.1. Lineage (GTDB taxonomy): Bacteria > Bacteroidota > Bacteroidia > Flavobacteriales_D > SKUL01 > SKUL01. Next base: position 6,100 of record CAZJLZ010000437.1, read on the forward strand.
GACTCTGAAAGAACATCCAGTGGTGCGTCCAGATGCGTCGAGCTCAATGTTGCTTTCGAAAGTTGTACAGGTTCGCCTTCAGCATTCGTAACCTGCACATTGATACCGACAAATATCATTGAGCAAATTATGTCTTCCGGGCATTCTTTCTTGTCACAGGTGCTATTGTTGAACAAGGTTAAAACTACAAGAGAATAAAGCAGATGTTTCATGGTAGATTGTTTGACCAAAGTTTAAAAAAAATCTCCATACTTTGTATAGTAATAAACACTTTGTGTTGCGGGTGATTAATTCTTTACTTTTGTCGGTATGTCGGTTGCAGGTAAAATAGGATTGGGTTACTTCGTTGCAGGGGTCATTTACATAGCGCTTAGTGATTTGTTATTAGGTCTGTATCATGGGCATGGTTTATTTGACCATATTCCGGTTTTCACGGGAATTCTCAAGGGTTGGTTCTTCATTTTTGTGACATCGGTCATCTTGTATTTTGTTCTTAAAATGTTTTTCAGACGTCTCAATGATCAGCGACATTTGCTGA
>CAZJLZ010000438.1:0-7728 GCA_964546775.1 uncultured Cryomorphaceae bacterium
TGCTGGTCAATACATTCTCGAATTCGAATGTGTAAACATCAGCTTCACAAACAGATTCAGACAAAATGTATCCATTCGGAGCATAGGTTCCACCACAGTAAGCGCTTCGGATCTCTACATCGTTTGGCGGAAGGGCCAGTGTCAACGGGAGCACTGTTCCATAACCACTCCACTGCCCATCAACCTGAACTTCAACGGCAACGTTGTAGGTCAATCCCGGCACGAGTCCATTCACCCAGCTCAGACGAACCGCCGGGTTACCAGAACCACGTGTGTAGATGATTTCGTTGCCATTGTTCGGATCCAAATCCGAATCAAATCTCCAACGGAAATTTTCAGAATCCTCTACGTTCTGTGCTACAGCGACATCACACATCGCGTAATCGTTGCCAGCCGGATTGGTTGGTGAATAATTCTGACGCAATTCGATCTGAGGAATATCAAACAATACAGCGAGATCACAGTTAGAGGCTCCCGGTTGATTGGGATTCTCATAATCGCCCTGGTAAACTGTCCAAATTGGACCATGAACCGGGTGATTGATCAGGATACTTACAAACACGTTATACGTGCTACCATAGTCCATTCCGAGCCATGACAGACGCGTTGAATAATTCGGCTCGCCACGCTGCCATTCGTTGACGATTCCACCGCCTACTTCACCGATTAGCCATTGGTAATCCAATATCCATGGTGTGGTTTGTGGAGTAGCACCAATAAAGTCTTCGAGTTGGAATCCACTTTGATTACAAGCGTACAGGAAGTTGTCAGGATCGTTCTGAACACCTGCATAAGGCATTTGCTGAACGTTGATCAGGAAGTTCGCTGAACCTTCTGGCTCGGGAGTACCAGAAACATTGTGCACACGAATGGTGTACGTCCCCGCAGCAAGATTCTCAAGCAACTCTACTTCTGTACTTCCGGCACCTGCATTATTGATACAAGCTATAGTTGTACCTGCGCATCCATCCCATACCTCAACCACTACATCGGCACCGGCAAAAGGATTTACAGTAACGCCAACATGGTTTTCAGCAGCAAGAGTAAAAGTGTAAAATACGTCTCCACCTGCACCACTGCCTTCGCAAGTGCTTACACCTGTATCTGTAGCTCCATAGAGCGTTCCAAGTGCATTACTGGTTGCCGGGAAAGTCGCTACCGAAAGGTTCTGCGCATCGTCGCAGTCGTTGTTGCTGGGTTCGGGTGGTGAACAATCCGAAACAACAGGGGCTCCAACTACCGGACAAACATCTGCTATGATTTCAAAATTGCTCAGGGTCCATTCGCTGTAACCATCAGCGCCATCATCGGTATAGGCAATTCCGATAAATACATCTGTTTGGCCAGCAGCACCGCTCAGATCCACACTGACAGGACCTCCATTGGTAATGTTCGTAGCTCCATTCCAGGTGGCCAAAACCGGACACGGATCGGTGGCGTAATTTGTTGAATATTGAACCACCAAATCGGTTACTCCAAAATTCTCAGCCGCATCAAATTCCAATTGAAGTGAAGTGGTTGATGAGAGATCCAGCGGACCATATACCAACCAGGTATCCACATCCTGCTCACAACCGCCGCCGCAGAATCCATTGGCTTCATATCCTCCGCCTACAGGAGTCCAGGATTCCGTGCTTCCGAAAGCATCCACAACTTCCCACACCGGAACATCGCAATCATCGATGTCTTCGTTGATGACATCAACCGTGGCTGAGAGCCCGATATAATCCGGATGCGAACCGACCTCTTCGGTTTCTACCGTAATTGTCGTGGTTTGGTCGCCATCTACTACACCGTCGGGCACACCTGTTACCGTAATTGTTTGAGGAATGTTCCAGTTTGAATTGTCAAAAATCCATAAACCGGGAGAAACTGTATTTTCATTGGTGTTTCCACTAATAATGTTCAGCACAACCGTCTCAGGAAACGGAGGAGCCGAATTCAAAACCACGTCGAACGTTGCAGTAGTTCCGCTTTCGTCGGTATTTCCTGATATCTCGGTTAAAATAATGGCAGGTCCGTAGAAACAGGTCCAGATCAGATCATCCATCACAACGCGATCTCCGTTACCCGGAGTTGCAATGACAATATCCACCTCACCACCCACATCGATATTGTCAATGGTGGTGGTCTGTACCGAAGCGTCATAAGGAATGCTTCCTACAGAGTTACCGTTAACCGAGACATCCAATACACCAGAGCCTCCTGCGAAAACGCGCTGAGTGGTCAAAGTAAGGCTACCTACACCACCGGTGGCATCAAATACTGTGAGTGTTCCATTTCGTACTGTTATTGCATCACCGTTGATATCCTGATCGGCACGTGCATCAGTAGCTTCGATGTTGAAACCGTCATCGCCCACAAAGGAGATGGTTTGGTAAGTCCCGGAGCCTGTTCCCATCAAACTAAACGACTCGTTACCACATTCGGGAGCAGGTACAACACAAGCGTCAGGTGCGGTGAACAATGCAGGATTGCTGCTTATACAAGATGGGTCGAGCGCAAATGAGACCTCAACATCAACGTCATTCCCATCCGAATCGAGCGTTAACGTTTCGGTTTGAGGTGAGCCGGTTACGGCAAAAATTTCTCCGGCAATCTCGATATTTCCGCCTGGATCATTGGTGTACTCAACAGTTATATCTACCGTAAAGCTATTGTCCAGTGGGTTGCAAGCCGATATATTCGCAGCCGTTACGTTTTCAATGCTGCACTCCGTCCCACCGCAAGGAAGTGGAGCTATTCCAAAACCAGTTAAATCCTGTCCACCTCCTACGGTTTCGAACCGGGTGCTGGGATCAGCCCATCCGTCGGGATCTCCTATTGTTATATCGCACAATAAGGCAATATTTTGATTGGCAGTCGAAACGCCATCTCCACTCCAAGCAGAACCCGGGTCAACCAGTGGTTGCCCGAAAAGATCTTCAATAACTCCATCCAATTCAAGGGCGAGCGCATCGTCTCCATTGAATGTAAAAGGTTTTTCCACAAACAGCACGCTACCGAGTCCTTCGCCTGTAAGATAGGTTCCAATATCTGCCGAACCCACGACCATCACTTCACCATCGGCCAGAGTACCGGAATTGATTGTAATATCCTCTGCCAGACCGCCACCATTGACGCTTTTCAACACGACCAGTTCCTGAACAGAAAAGTCGACAGTTGATCCGGTCTGGTTCCATATTTCAATTCCCTTAGGAGTTGTACCGGAATCTGTATCAATGTACTGGCTGATCACCATGCCCTGAACATTCAGCACCTCGCATGACTCAGGGGCAGTGAATAAAGCGGGAGCACTGGCACCACACAAATCCAGCGAAAATGAAACATCTACATCTACATCATCTCCATCGGAATCTTCGGTGATGGTAACTGTTTGAGGAGAGACCGTAACCGGAAAGCTTTGACCATTTACAATAAGATCGCCTCCGGTGACATTCGTGTACTCTACGGTAATGTCTACGGTGAAACTATTGTCCGTCGTATCACAAGCAGAAATATTGGCGGCGGTCACATTATCAACTGTACATGGATCTCCACCACAAGCCTGTGGTGCCACTCCAAATCCTGTCATGTCGGTGCCCCCGGCAATAAAAGAAAACCGGAGATCCGGATCACTCCAACCTGTGAGCGAACCACTTGTAATACCGCACTTCAGAGCGATATTTTCATTAGCTGTAGAAGTACTATCACCAGACCATGCTGATCCAGGATCTACACCCGGAGTTCCAAAAATATCCTGTGTAACTCCATCAAGCGATATCACAAGGGCATCGTCTCCATTAAAAGTAAAACCCTGGTTAACATACATAACCCCGGTCAATCCCTGATTGGTTAAATAGGTACCCATATTCGCAGTGCCAATTACCATTACATCTCCCTCGGCGAGTGTGCCGGAATTGACCGTAACCAAAGGGGAAGGAGTTCCTCCATTGGTTCCTTGAGAAACCACCAAATTGTCCACAGAAAAATCAATGGTGGAACCAGTTTGATTCCAAAGTTCTATGCCTTTTGGAATTGTACCAGAACTGGTTTCAATGTACTGGCTGATAATTAAACCCTGTGAGAAGGATTGGAAAATGGAGAAAAGGAGAATCCCCGTCAACACCAGCAACCTGATGAAAACAGATTTGAGGTCTCTCACTTTCTCGGGATCATTGACGGCAACCAGTGTCACCGGTTTTTGTTGGGATAGAAATTGCTTCATGATTTAAGGTTTTGGCGATGAATTGGAATAAAGAACTGACTAATGTAATAATTCAGACCATAAAAATACTCAAAACATAACGAACTAACCTGCCATCCCGACCATCAGATAATTGGATTCAGGGTATGTTAAATTAATATACACTGACCAGGGACATGACCCTCAGCGCAAAACATGAACTGGCACGTTTCGACATGGAATTTGAAATAGGAAATGATAATGAGGTCTTAACCTTTCAGTCTCAATGTCAATCAGGAAGAAACGGTGTCCCGGTGGTGCGGATGTTTACCGGAGCGCACCATAAAATAGATTCCCACAATCACAAAAGGAATACTGAGCCATTGCCCGGTTGTCAACAAGTCTCCGAGGCTATCTTCAAATCCGCCCTGGCTTTCTTTGATGAACTCAATGAAAAAGCGAAATCCGAAGATCAGAATGAGAAAAGCGCCGAAAATCCTGCCCAGATATTTTCCGGCAGATTGTTTCCAGTACATCCACATCAGGATGCCAAAAGATATCATGTAACAAATTGCTTCGTAGATCTGACTTGGATGCCGGGGTCGCAAATCGACACTTCCATCTGGCATATAAAGATTGGCGTGATGAAAGATAAACGCCCATGAAACAGTGGTTGGATCACCAACAATTTCATGATTCATAAGATTTCCGGTACGGATCAAAATGGCGGCCAGCGCTACAGTAATGACCACCCGGTCCAAAATCCAAAGTATGGACATGTGTGTTACATTTCGCGAGAACAGCCAAAGCGACAAGATGATTCCGATGGCAGCTCCATGGCTGGCGAGTCCTCCCTTCCAAACCTGAACAATTTCGCCGAGGTTTTGGCTGTAATAATCCCAGTCATAAAAGAAAACGTGTCCCAACCGAGCACCCACTACTGTTCCAATCACCACATACCAAAGCACTTTGTCTACCCATTCGAGTGGAATATTCTCTTCCTTAAAAATTCTTCTCAGCAGGTAAAACCCGAGCAAAAAACCGGTAGCGAACAGCAGGCCGTACCAGCGCAGTTGAAAATCTCCTATTTCCAGAATCCACGGGTCAACCGTCCACTCGATGTAATTTAAAATCATTGATCAGCTTTTAAAAGATGCCACGAAGATAATTGAACTGCCCGAACCGCACCCATTTGCGTTCAGCCATATTGCAATCTGTTTACTTCGATCTTATCGAACCAGGATCTTCTGCGTACGGAAATCATCTTCCGAAGAGACTTTTAAAATATATGATCCGGGAGCCAGATCAGTTCCTGTAAGCAACACATTCTGTTTTCCGCCGGACATAAATCCTGCATGGATAACCGATTCACGGCCGGAAATGTCTACAACTGCAATATGCACATTTTGAGCACGATTTAAATGGAAAGTGACACTCGAATGCTCGCTGATCGGATTCGGAGCAACCACTATTTCGCTTTCCGGTGAAGGTTCATATACAGATGTCGGCGGCGAAAACCCGACAAAAGTTACCGTATTGTTTCCGTTTGGAATGGCGAGGGTATCAATCTGCTGAGCGTAACAGATATCTGCCGGATTGCTGATGCCCGGAGCTGAAATGATTTCGCTGCTGGAAAAAGTGCTGTTGTAGCGCGTAATTCGGTTCGGTGACCAGGACGAGAGGTAGAAATTGCCATTTCCATCGTTGTCAATGCCATCGATGTTTCCGAGATCGGTAGTGATTATGGTGGAGACTTCGTAGCCCGGTAAAGCGACTTCTTTCACCGGCGCATTCTGTCCCCAGTTCACAAAAATGAGCCGATCTTGCACGTCATCATAAACAATTCCGTTGGGTGTCGATACCGTATTCGGTACAACCATTGTAAATTCCGGATTGTCATAATCACTGACATCTATTTCATAAATGCGCTTCGCTGAAAAATCGGTCACCCAAAGGCGATCGTTTCCATCGCTGGCCATTCCGTTGAGAAAGGACGCTCCGGTAATTGTAATTTGCATCACTTCGGTTTCAGACTCCAGGTCGTAACCATAAACGATATTTCCGTCGATCGCGAAAAGCGTATTGTTCATGATTTCCATTCCGTAAGATGCCTGCAAACCACTTCCAAAAAAAGAAATGGTTCCGTCTTCTGCGCGCTGTACAATGCTGCTGCCATTGGTCGTCGAGAAAAATCGATTTTCGATGGGATCGTATTCCAGACTTTCGCCAGAAAAATTTTGTGCGAAAGCAATGGACGTTACAAACGCGAAAAACACTAAGGAGGAAATATATTTCATGGTTCAAAATTTTCCCCGAAGCTACAATTTATCCGGATGCCGCTTTGGATTTTCCGGAACCGGATCGTAGCCGTGCGTTCCCCAGGGATGACATTTGGCAATGCGCTTCACACCGAGCCAGAATCCACGCGCCGGACCCCACTCTTCAATGGCTTCGATGGTATACTGAGAACAAGTAGGTTGGTGGCGGCAGGTGCTTCCCAGTAATGGTGAAATGGTGTATTGATAAGCACGGATCGGAAGAATGAGCAAAGTTTTGAGCCATTTCATTGTGCAAAGTTAAGGGATTAATAGGCGTCCCGGCGGATCGGACTTTCGAGCTGCTGGTCAACAAAAAAGCCGCTACCAAACTGGAAGCGGCTTGTGAACCATTAACCCTAAAAAACTATTCTTTGATGATTACACCAGTGGCCTCAAACGCGAGCGCGTATTCCGGTTCGGTGATGGTCTCAATTTCTTCGGGAGTTTTTCCGGCATCTTCGGCATAATGACGCAGCATTTCTACTGAAGTAGTGTCAAGATATGCAACGCCTTCCATAATGACTTCTTTTCCATCAACCCCTTCTTTGGGTACGAAAAATCCGTAATCTTTAAACGTTACTCGCATGTCTTCCGCGCTGTCAAGAGCTACTTTCATCCAGCAACCTTTTACTTTGCACGTTTCGTAGATGGTGGTGGTAACTTTTCCTTCGAAACTACCATTTTCCTTAACGATTTCGGCAAGTTGGTTTACTTCAATAGCGCCTTCAGTGGTAATGGAATCACCGTAAAAATTCAATCCGTCATCGACAGTGGCTGTAGAATCGGTTGCGGTTCCTTCGGTAGATTCAGATCCCTGTGGATTTTCACAAGCTGCAAACATAGCTGCAACTGCAAATAGTGCAATAAATGGTTTCATTTCCTTTAAAATGGTTTGTTTAAGTGAGCTGCAAAACTAAATACAATACCTGAGATTATTGCGAAACGATAATGAATTCTGTTCGACGATTTTTTGCGCGTCCATCTTCGGTACTGTTATCGGCTACAGGTTTGGTCGGCCCTTCTCCTAAATACGTGATATTGGCTCCTTTGACGCCCATAGTTTCGAGGTATTTTTTGACTTCAAATGCCCGCTCGTGAGACAATAACATATTCATCTCCTCATCACCCCGATTGTCGGTATGGCCTACGATCTGCACTTTCATGTTGGGGTTTTTGTTGAGATAAACCGCGAACTGCTGCAAAATCAATTTAGATTTCTCGTCAATGGCAGCAGAATTCGTGGCG
>CAZJLZ010000439.1:0-3493 GCA_964546775.1 uncultured Cryomorphaceae bacterium
CACGAGCAACGGAAAACCGAGGTCTTTGCTGAGTTCTATGGCCTGTTCGGCACTCTCTACCACTCCGAATTTCGGGTAGGGTATGTTTTTATTTTTGAGGACATTCGAGAAACTTCCACGGTCTTCTGCCAGATCGAGCGCTTCGAAACTGGTTCCCAAAATTTTGATTCCGTATCGTTCCAGTTTTTCTGCCAACTTCAACGCCGTCTGTCCACCGAGCTGAACAATCACGCCCACCGGATTTTCGTGCAGAATGATATCGTAAATATGCTCCCAGAAAACCGGTTCGAAATAGAGTTTGTCCGAAGTATCAAAATCCGTAGAAACCGTTTCGGGATTGCAGTTGATCATGATGGTTTCGTATCCGCACTCTTTCGCGGCTATGACGCCGTGCACGCAACAATAATCGAATTCGATTCCCTGGCCGATGCGATTGGGACCCGATCCAAGAACGATCACTTTCTTCTTGTCCGACACCACCGATTCATTCTCCTCGTCGAAAGTGGAGTAGAAATACGGAGTTTGGGCTTCGAACTCCGCCGCGCAGGTATCAACCAGTTTGTATACCCGGTTGATTTTCATTTCACGACGCTTGGCGAACACTTCGCTCTCCAGGCATTTCAGTAAATGCGCCACCTGCCGGTCGGCATAGCCTTTTTGTTTGGCTTCGAACAACAAATCCCGTGGGATATTCCCCAGCGTATACGAGCTGATGTGTTTCTCCAGGTGAATCAATTCTTCGATTTGTCGAAGGAACCATTTGTCGATCTTCGTTTTCTCAAAGATCGTTTTCATCGGAATTCCGAGTTTGATCGCATCGTAAATGTGAAATAACCTGTTCCAGCTCGGGTGACTGAGGCTGTGGATAATCGCATCCTGATCGGTGAGTTCTTTTCCGTCGGCACCGAGCCCGTTGCGGTTTATTTCCAGTGATTGACACGCTTTTTGCAGCGCCTCCTGAAAAGTGCGCCCTATGGCCATCACCTCTCCGACCGATTTCATTTGCAAACCCAGTTCGCGTTCGGAGTCTTTGAATTTGTTGAAATCCCAGCGTGGAATTTTAACGATTACATAATCGAGTGTGGGTTCGAAAAAGGCAGAAGTCGTTTTCGTGATTTGGTTCTTCAGTTCGTCAAGATGATAACCGATGGCCAGCTTGGCAGCGATTTTCGCAATCGGATAACCGGTCGCCTTGGAAGCGAGCGCCGATGAACGCGAAACACGTGGATTGATCTCGATGGCGATGATTTCTTCTTTTTCATCCGGACTCACCGCAAACTGCACGTTGCAACCGCCCGCAAAATCTCCGATGGCGCGCATCATTTTGATGGCCATGTTGCGCATGCGTTGGTAGGTAGCATCGCTGAGCGTCATCGCCGGAGCCACGGTTATCGAATCACCGGTGTGAATGCCCATCGGATCCATGTTCTCGATCGAGCAGATGATGATCACGTTGTCGTTGTCATCGCGCAACAATTCGAGCTCGAACTCCTTCCAGCCGAGCAGTGCCTTGTCGATCATTACCTCGTGAATGGGTGACAAATGCAGTCCGCGCGTGAGCAGCGCGTCAAAATCTTTTTGTTCGTGCACGATGGACGCTCCCGAACCACCGAGTGTGTACGAAGCACGGATACAAAGCGGGAAACCGAATTCCTGCGCAACTTCTTTTCCTTCGAGGAAAGATTTGGCAGTGGCCTGCGGAGCCATTCCGACGCCGATCGACTCCATCAGCTTGCGGAATGCTTCGCGGTTTTCGGTGATCTCGATTGCAGCAATGTCCACGCCGATCATCTTCACATTATACTCGTCCCAAAGCCCGAGTTCTTCGCATTGAATGCAGAGATTCAACCCCGTTTGTCCGCCCATGGTGGGAAGCACCGCATCGATGTCGTGTTCCTTCAGTATCTGCTCGATCGACTCCGGAGTGAGCGGTTTCAGGTAGATATTATCGGCCGTAAGTTTATCGGTCATGATCGTGGCCGGGTTGGAATTGATCAATGTGACCTGAATGCCTTCTTCGCGCAGAGAGCGGGAAGCCTGGGATCCGGCATAATCAAATTCGCAGGCCTGGCCGATCACAATCGGGCCGCTGCCAATGATGAGCACGTGTTTAATGCTGGCGTCTTTGGGCATAGTAGAACGGGGAAATTAAAGAATTGAAAGGGAGGGAGTCTTCCGCAATCGGGAAGTGATATGAGGCGATGTAGAGTCCGATTTCCATCGGGCTGCAAAGTTAGGTTATTTGGGCTATCTGCATGAATGTTTCGTGGAATTTTTGGCGGAGTTTTGAACAGTTGGTTTTAATGGTTAATGAATTTGTGGTGAATGGTTAATGCTTTAATGGTTAATGGTTAGTGTTCTAGTGGTTGAAGCTCATTCTCGCTCTGTTGTTCGCTCTGATCATGGGCTCCCTTACTCTCCCTCACGCGGGTTGACAGCACCACAGTACACTTCGGGCTATACAAAAAAGTCAAGATGGAGTACGTCCTATTTTTATGACCTGATCAGAAAACACGTCAGCTATAAGGCCCATTCCGGAATACCAAAAACAAATGATGCACGATGGAAAGGAACAAAAAGCTGTAGTCCACCAACCGGTTTCGATCTTCATGCTTCTGATACATTGAGATTCCCAAAGGCAAAGCCAGAACAACTATCGGAATTAAAGTAGTGGTTAACCGATCCGCATAAAATCCAAGCACGGAATAGAATAGAAAAAAAACGACAAACAGTACGGCAACTACATAAACATAGACTCCATGACGATCAACAAAAGCACTCATTTTTTTGTGTCGGATGGCCTGGATCATTAGACCGATCAACAGAAAAAATACGATAAGATTCTCGCCAAAGACGTTGCCCAATGTCTGAGTAAAGCTTTTAATATTCTTTTGAAATAATTCCAAATAACTAACGAAATCGGAATTGAAAACATCAAACAACCAGATCAATTGTCTGTATTCGCTAATCTCCCGTGAATAAAACTGCGCGCCGCTCAAATGAATCATTCCTGTCCAAATGCCGGAGGGAAGCAAAAAAAGTAAACCTCCAAGTAGGATCTTCAGGCTATATTTTAACGGATAGGTTTTAAAGCATTTATAACTTTTAATTGCATAACAGGAAAGAAAAACCAGAATTGTTATCAAAAAATTGCCGTACACCAACATCCCCAGTCCTGTGAAAAAACACAATAGATAAAAGAATATATCCGAACGCTGAAATATCTTCAACGCGAAATACAATCCGAATATAGGAGTAAAGACATAAAACATCTGTTGGTGAACAGTCCAAACAAAAGCCTTTGTAACTGTTGAGGAAAACAAAAAGACAACCACACCCCAAAACAAAATTGGCGATAAATTAAAGTTTTCTTCTACGATCTTTACAACCATCCAAAGTGCCAACCATACCAAAAGAAAATTAAAAAGAACAAATCCGATATAAAAAGATACGTACCGGATCTGATGCCGGGAATAGCGGTCTTTCATGTTCG
>CAZJLZ010000440.1:0-7617 GCA_964546775.1 uncultured Cryomorphaceae bacterium
TGAGTTGAGTACGTAGCGCAATTCATCCCGGCGGTCCGGGAAGTCGGCCAGATACTCGTGCAACCAAACAGCCCAATTGCGCGATGTCGATATTTTTTCACCTTCGAGGTTTAGGAATTCATTGGCCGGAACATTCTGCGGAAGGATATAGTCGCCATGAGATTGCAGAATAATCGGAAAAATGATGCAGTGAAAAACGATGTTGTCCTTCGCCAGAAAATGAACGAGCTGTGTGGTTTTATCCTGCCAATAGGGTTCCCAATCTTTTCCATTCTCCAAAGCCCATTGCCGCGAAGCACTGATGTAACCAATCGGAGCATCGAGCCAAACGTACAGCACCTTGCCTTCTGCATTTTTGAGGGGAACTTTTACTCCCCAATCCAGATCACGGGTCATGGCGCGTTCCTGCAAGCCTCCGTCGAGCCACGATCGGCACTGACCCAGAACGTGGTTCTTCCAGACCTTCGGATCGTGATGTTGTTCTCCTCCGAGCTTGCCTTTCTCCAACCATTCCCGCAGCCACGATTCGTGGTTTTGCATTGGTAGATACCAGTGACTGGTACTGCGTTTTTCTGGTGTAGAACCGCTGAGCGCAGATAAGGGATTGATCAGTTCCTCCGGACTTAATGTCGAGCCGCATCTCTCGCATTGATCACCGTATGCCGATGGATTTCCACATTTCGGACATTCACCGGTAATGTAACGATCGGCCAAAAATTGATTGGCCTCCGCGTCGTAAAATTGTTCGCTGTTCTTTTGGGTAAAAACACCCTTTTCATTCAACACTGAGAAAAATTGCTGGGCCGTTTCGTGGTGCAGGGCAGAAGAAGTCCGGTGATAAATATCGAACGAGATGCCAAATTTTGCAAAGGCTTCCTGGTTCATGGTGTGGTATTTATCTACGATCTCCTGAGGAGTTTGTCCTTCCTTTTTTGCCCGCATGGTAATCGCAGCTCCGTGCTCATCGCTTCCGCAAACAAACAGCACGTCACGCCCGCGCATTCTCAGGTAGCGCGCATAAATATCGGCGGGAATGTAAACACCAGCTATATGACCGATGTGAAGCGGTCCGTTGGCGTAAGGCAGTGCGGCAGTAATGGTATATCGCGAAGGTAAATTCAAAGTGCGGGGTTCTTTATATTTGGCAAAGATAACAAGCCGCACATTTTGAAAAGCCAAATCATGCTCAAACCTCAAGCCCTGAAACCGGGTGACGAAATCCGACTCGTCGCCACTGCAAGAAAAATCTCGGCCGCAGAGGTGGAGCCGGCCATGGAGCAACTTCGAAACTGGGGTTTCCGCCCTTCGGTTTCAGAGGATTTATTTTCCGAAGACCGACAATTTGCGGGGAACGATTCTGTCCGGGTCCGTAATTTTCAAGCTGCCTTAGACGATCCTTCAGTAAAAGCGATTTTATGTGTTCGCGGAGGCTACGGTACGGTGCGGATACTTGATCAACTGGATTTCGGGAAGTTTATGCAGCAGCCGAAATGGATTGCAGGTTACAGCGATGTGACTGCTCTGCACAACCATCTGCACACGCAACTTGGCGTTTGTTCGATTCACAGTACAATGCCCATTAATTTCGCGAAAAATTCACCGGAAGCTTTGAATAGCCTTCACCATGCGCTTACGGGAAAGTCTCTTGAATATGAAATCATATCTCACGCGTTCAACAGGTCTGGTGAAGCAGAAGCAATGGTAACCGGTGGCAATCTCTCGATGATTTATAGCCTCATGGGAAGCCCAGATCAGGTGGATACAAGCGGTAAAATCCTATTTCTGGAAGATCTTGACGAGTATCTCTACCATATCGACCGGATGATGATCAACCTAAAGCGATCGGGAATGTTGAACAATCTAAAGGGTTTGATTCTGGGCGGTCTTACGGATATGCGCGACAATACCATTTCTTTCGGACAAACCGCTGAAGAAATAGTGTGGGAAGCAGTTGCCGAATTCGATTTTCCGGTATGTTTCGGATTTCCCGCCGGACATATCGATGACAACCGCGCTATGATAATGGGTGAAAAAGCAAAACTCGCCGTCGGAAGATCCGGGGCGAGTTTCGTTCAGAGAGATTGAGGTAGTAAATCGTTATTCGCGTTCAAACTTTGAATATCCCGGAGGCACTTGAAACAAGTGTTGTGCTTGTGGCGTGCGGTTAATATTGTTGACTTGTAGTTTTGATATGTCGGTTCCGTTCAGTTTGCGTTCAACTCCTTCGAGTGGGAAAAATCCGTTCACCTCAGGAATCAGGTTGAAGTAAACCGCCAGTTTATCTTTTCGATTGAGCGTATTGAGCATGGGTACAAAAAAGTGATAGTCTCCATCCGCTACCCAATATGCGGCTTCTCTTCCGTCACCCACACAATTCACCACCCACTCGGTACATTCTACCCCGTTGATCGTTTTTTTGTTGGAAGTTTTCTCCACATTTACATCTACTTCTTTTGGTCGGCGGTCGTTGGGGACTTCGATAAACATCTTACGTTCCGGACTAAGCGCGGTTACCGTATTTGCTTTTGAATCCACAATCATTATACCCTGGATTTCTCCATTCTCGCCCAATTCTTCTACCCTCACCAGGTGATCTTTTACATAGTATGTATAATCTGCCGTAACTGGACCAATGGTCTTGGTAAATTCAATTTTACCTTCGAATTGTGCATTTGCTGAAAAGCATATCATTGAAAACGCTGCAGTAAAAAGGGTAAATAGATTTTTCATGGCTTTTATTTTATTCTGTTTAAATTTCGGTTCATATGAGTGCCCAAAATGTCTTAGGTAATCAGGGCGAATCGATTGCTTGTACGCACCTTCAAAAAAATGGTTACCGCATCCTTGAGCTAAACTGGCGATTCGACCGCGCTGAGGTTGATATCATAGCAGAAATTGCTGAATTTCTGGTGATTGTAGAAGTCAAAACCAGGTCAACCGATTTCTTTGGAATGCCGCTCGAGTTTGTTACAGACAACAAACAAACCTTATTGATTAAAGCCGCCGAAGCCTACCTGGAGCATTCGGGAATTGATAAAGAGGTCCGATTCGATATCATCGGAATCGTACTGGACCCGAGTCTTCCGGGACAACGAAGAATCCAGCACATTACCGACGCCTTTTCTGCATTTGGCTGAGAAATGCTTAGTACCTTTGCGGAAAGATTTATTATGAGCGAGAAGAGGCCATCATCCAATAAAAAAGGCAAAGCATCCGGGGGTAAAGATTCGGGCAAACCACGCAGACCTTCTGCGCCCGATAAACGAACGGGTCGCAGCAGGGATGGTGAATCGTCATCTGGTAGAAAACCATTTGGCAGCGGGAGAACGCAACGACCTGAAGGGGGTTCTGACGATTCCAGAGGCCGCAAACCTTTTGCTCCCAACAAACGTGGCGAACGATCGCGCGATGAAGATACCAACACAGGGAGAAAACCATATGGAAGCCGAAATTCTCCACGGCCAGAACGGCGTTCGGAAGGAGCTGGTCCACGAAAGCGATACACTCCAAATCCACACCCCGATCGACTAAAAGAAGAAGCCGCCGCCTCGTCCAGATCTCCGGGTGATTCTACCCGAACACCACGCCCAAGCCGGGGAAAATTCGAGAACCAATCGGATCGACCCAGCCGCGGAAAGTCGAGAGACGACGACCACACCAAAGGTCAGACGCGTCGCAACAGCACGGATGTTAAAAAAGAAGCCTCCGGTTTTAAAGTGACACGGGTTAAAGGAAAAGAACGCGAATTGGTTTGGGATTCCGATACACCCGAAATTAAGAAGAAACCCGCTGCCCGATCCAAAGATACTGGAAGAGATCGCAGCAAATCAAAAGCCGAAGGATACATTCGCCTGAACCGGTACATTTCGAACGCCGGAGTTTGTTCCCGTCGCGAGGCAGATGTACTGATTAAAGCCGGTGTGGTAAAAGTAAACGGCGAAGTAGTGACCGAAATGGGCGTAAAAGTCGGACCAGATGATGTGGTTCATTACGCAGAACAGAAGCTCAGCAGGGAAAAAACGGTGTATGTCCTTCTCAACAAACCGAAGGATTATGTAACCACAATGCGTGATCCCGAAGGAAGAAAATCGGTTCATCAGCTTGTGAAGTCAGCGTGTAAAGAACGAATTGTACCCGTAGGTCGGTTAGATCGACTTACAACCGGTTTGTTGTTGTTCACGAATGACGGAGATCTGGCTAAGAAACTAAGCCATCCGAAGCACGGCGTCAGCAAATTGTACCACCTCGAACTGGACAAAAAAGTATCTGGTAAAGACGTAGAAAACTTATTGAGCGGAGTCATACTCGAAGACGGGGAAGTGAAGGCGGACAAGGTTTCTTATGTAGGTGATAACCAGCGGGAGCTCGGCATGGAAATCCATATGGGAAAGAACCGCGTGGTGCGCCGGATGTTGGAAGAGCTCGGCTATAAGGTCCTGAAACTGGATCGCGTGATGTATGCTGGTCTTACCAAAAAGAATCTGCCGAAAGGTAAATTCCGGCACCTCACAGAAGCCGAAGTGCGCAACCTCAAAACCCGGGGTTAAAAGTCAGCAGTAAACCCATTCAACCACATCACTTTTGTGAATTTGTGTTGAAAATATTATTTCCTCGGGGGAGTGAAACTTTGTTACTTTACGCTAAAATGTGGTTTAGATGAACGTATTGGTACTGGGGTCCGGAGGAAGAGAACACGCGTTAAGCTGGAAAATTTCGCAAAGTTCGATGTTGCGAAGGTTGTTCATAGCACCGGGCAACCCAGGAACAGCAACAGTTGGAACCAATCTACCCATCGATATTTCAGATTTTACTGCGGTTAAAAATGCTTGTCTGGAACACGAGATAACCGTCTTGTTGGTAGGACCAGAGCAGCCATTGGTAGACGGCATTTCAGACTTTTTTGCAGACGACGAACAATTGCAACACATTCTGGTCGTTGGGCCGAAAAAAGCAGGCGCACAGCTCGAAGGGAGCAAAGCTTTTGCGAAAGCATTTATGGATCGCCATCAAATTCCAACGGCAGCGTACAAAAGTTTTGACGCATCTGAAATAAAAGCGGCCCACTCTTTTCTCGAAACGCTCACGTCACCATACGTTTTAAAAGCCGATGGATTGGCTGCGGGCAAAGGAGTTCTGATCATAGAGTCGTTGAAGGTAGCGAAAGAAAAACTGGCTGAAATGTTCGCCGGAAAATTTGGCTCCGCTGGAAAAACTGTAGTAATTGAAGAGTTTCTCAAAGGAAGGGAAATGTCGGTTTTTCTGCTTACCGATGGATCAGCGTTTAAAATGCTTCCAGTTGCAAAAGATTATAAGCGCGTGGGTGAAGGAGATACTGGTCCAAATACCGGTGGCATGGGAGCTGTTTCCCCCGTTTCTTTTGCTCGCCCCGACGTTATGAACAAAATTCACGACCGGGTGGTGCTTCCTACCATTCACGGATTGCAGAGCGATGGCATTCCTTATGTGGGCTTTATTTTTATCGGATTAATGATCGTTAAAGATGACCCTTATGTAATCGAGTACAACGTTCGCATGGGTGATCCCGAAACCGAAGTTGTGGTTCCAAGGATGAAATCCGACTTGCTGGATATGTTCGAGGGCATTGCTACCGGCACACTTTCAGAACGCCACGTGGAAATCGACGAACGAACCGCTGCTACGGTAATGTTGGTCTCGGGTGGTTATCCCGATCAGTACGAAAAAGGAAAAACCATTGAAATGCCCGATGCATTCGGTGAACAGGTTTACGCATTTCATGCCGGAACTACCAAAGATGCGAAAGGGAAATTGGTAACCAACGGTGGCCGTGTAATGGCACTCACGGCGATGGGTAAAGGATTGGAAAAGTCGCTGCACAGAGCATACGAAGCAGCTGATGCTGTGAATTTTTCAGGTAAGAATTTTCGAAAAGATCTGGGACAAGATCTGTTGCCGAAAACGGCGGTTAAAAAATAGCGTGTTTATTTCAGCGCACCTTCTCTTTCAGCCTTTTTGTTGTATTTGTGCTGGCTATACAGCCAGTAGAACAAACCGACAAAGCCGATTACAAAAAAAATATTATTAGGATTGGCAGCTCCCAACTCTCCGATTGGTACGAGAATGTTGTCAAATGTCCAGACGATTAAACGCCCTAGCGGATTTACGATGTAGTCCATTGTGCGACTTGTTTTGAATCGGCATCAAAAATAGAACATCTCGTTAAAAGAACAGTATTTTTAGCGGATGATCTTGCGTCTTTTTCGATCCAATCAGCCGACCATAGCCTTGCTGCTGCCCCTCATAGGTATAATTCTATGGTTGCCCGGTTGGTGGCTTAATCAACCGCCTGACTATTCCGTTTCCTTGCTGGGCTATCTACAACTTTCATACTCCGAAGCTTCCGGCCGGATCGGAATAATCGTAGCTTTTTCAATGGTGTTGCTGGGCGCCTTCATTTTTAATAACCTGTTCCAATCTTTCGATCTGATTGCACGCCGGAATCAGCTGCCCGGACTTTGCTATGTAATTGCCTTTTCGTGGTCACCATTTATGCTCCAATACAGCCACCTACTGATCGCAATTTTATTTATTCTCCTCGTCATTCGCAGGTTGATGCTGATTTACCGGCAAATCAACGTACTGCGCGAGCTCTTTGATGTCGGACTGTTTATCGGACTGGCCTCCTTGTTTTACACGCCTGCTCTGCTGTTTTTATCAGGGTGCTGGCTTAGTCTCAGAGTTCTGCGTCCTTTCAGTATTAGAGAAGTTCTGATGCCAGTCGTAGGAATGATCACCGTTGCCCTATTGTTTTTTGGATTGGATTTTCTCTTCAAATGGGACGCAATTGCTCATTTTAATGAAAGCTGGCACTCTATTGACCGCACTTTCCCGGTGGGAATTTTTGACTGGTTTAAATATTTGATTGCAGGCATTCTGTTTTTTATGACTATTGTGGCTGCTCCCAGTTTCATGGAGGCCCTCACCCGCAGCACGATGCGAGATCGCAATCTGAAGATAATCCTGTTGATATTCGGAGTGAATACGGTAGCGCTATACGTAATTTTCCTGATGCTTTCTGACTTCGGATCAAATGTTTTGTTATTGGCCTTCCCGGTTGCACTGATGCTGGTTTATGCCGTAGCAGATAAACGGGTCAACTGGATGATATCGGGATTGTTTTATACGTTGCTCCTTGCCGCACTTATTAATAACTATGGAATGCTGTGGGTTCAGTAGCAGCGATTAAATGATTTGGTACGCTGATTTCCATATTCGTTTGTGTACTTTTGGAGCCATTAAAACCACCCGATTCATAGCAAGTCGGGTTTTAAATTTAAGCGATGAAGTTTGGAGTTGTCATTTTCCCGGGATCCAATTGTGATGAAGACATGATTTATGTTCTGGAAACTATAATGGGACAAGAAGTTGAGCGGCTATGGCACAAAGATCCGGATCTCAAAGGTTGCGATTTTATCGTATTGCCTGGCGGTTTTTCTTATGGCGACTACCTGCGCTCCGGTGCTATTGCACGGTTCTCTCCGATTATGGAACAGGTAATCGCATTTAGTAAAAAAGGGGGCTATTTACTGGGCGTGTGCAACGGATTTCAGGTATTGTGCGAAGCCGGTTTGCTTCCCG
>CAZJLZ010000441.1:0-5519 GCA_964546775.1 uncultured Cryomorphaceae bacterium
TGATGGCCAACTTCTTTGCCCAGACCGAAGCGCTGGCGATGGGCAAGACGGCCGACGAGGTGCGGGCGGACGGCGTGCCCGAGTTTCAAGTGCCGCATCGCACGTTCGTGGGCAATCACCCGACAAACACGATCCTCATGGATCGGCTGACGCCCGCGGCGCTGGGAAAACTGGTCGCCCTGGCACCGAATGGATCCGGATATGACCGTTGAATATTCCGGTGAGCCTGCTGAAGGTGTCGGTGCATGGTATAGTTGGAAGGGAGACGATGCCGTGGGAAGTGGTAAACTGACCATTCTCGAAAGCCAGCCACACAGCTACATCCGGTCGGAAATGCATTTTATGGATTCGGAAGATCCTGCCTTTTCGGACTGGCGTTTTGAAGAAGCTGAAGGTGGAACGAATGTCACCTGGACCTTTGATGCCGAAATGTCGGGCATGGGAAAATGGTTCGGATTGATGATGGAAACATTCCTGGGGCCGTCATACGATCAAGGTCTAGAAAATCTTGACAGCGTAGCCTCCGCTCTCCCGGATGTACCCCTCGCAGACGTAGAGGAATTTCAACTCGAAGACATTTGGTACATCGGATACATGATCGAAACCGACATAAACGGAATTTCTGAAAGCAGCACCTACGCCAAAGGTTTCGGTGCAGTAGGTGGATATATTGGCCAGCAAGGACTTCAGTCAACAGGAATGCCGATGTCGATTGTGCACAAATTTGAACCGGAAAGTGTCGTCATTGAAATGGCCATTCCGGTGGCAGACTCTATAGCAGTTCCGGATTCACTGACGCTCGGAAGAATACCGGCTGGCAGAGCGTTAAAGTTGAATCACATGGGAGCATATGAAAATCTTGCAGAAACCTGGGAAGCTTTTGAAAACTACAATGCCGAAAATCAGGTCAGAACACGGTGGTATCCTTATGAGGTGTATGTTACCGACCCCGGTCAGGAACCGGATACGTCGAAATGGATTACTGAGATTGTTTATCCCGTCGAATGACGGTCACCCGAAACACGCACAGGTTAAATTATTAAAGCAACTTCCTTCCCTTTGTGATTGAGTGAATACAAATTGTTATTTCCTCTTGCATGTTTAAATAATTTCAATTTACTTTGCATTTCAAAGCGCTTTGAAATGAAAAAAGAACACGACTACTCTCAAGACTTAGCTGAAATCCGCACCATGATGGAGCGATCTTCGAAATTCCTGTCGCTCTCAGGAAGAATGGGAATTCTGATCGGCGTGTACGCCTTGCTTGGCGCGGCGATAGCCTACTGGTTTTTCCATTTCAACCCTTCTGAAATCATGAATCCGGGATTTGGCGCTGAAATTTCCATCAATCCAATTTGGAAAATCGTTTTCCTGGGAATTGTAATCATTTTGCTGACCATCGGTACGGGCATCTATTTCTCCGCGCAACGAGCGAAAAAAATCGGTGAAAGAATCTGGTCACCCACTTCCCGCAGAATGGTTATCAGCCTGGCTACTCCGCTGGTTACCGGCGGAATATTGTTGCTCATTCTGTTGTCCAAAGGACTGACCGGATTGCTTGCTCCGTTAAGCCTTGTATTTTATGGACTGGCTTTGATTCACGCTGCAAAATTTACCTACGACGACTTAAGGACGCTGGGATTGATTCAGATCGCCCTCGGATTGCTTGGTGCCTTTTTCATCTCCTGGGGGCTTCTGCTCTGGGCGGTCGGTTTCGGAGTGGTTCACATTGTGTACGGAATTTACATGCACTACAAATACGAAAAGTGAAAGTTTCCATCAATGGATTACATAAAGCCTTTGAAAGCAGGACCCGGTTGGGAATTATGTCGGCTTTGGCGGTGAATGACCGGCTGGACTTTAATGCCCTGAAGGAATACCTCGAATTGACAGATGGAAATCTGGCCAGTCACTTGAAGTCGCTCGAAAAAGAAGCATTTATCGAGGTTGAAAAGACTTTTGTGGGCAGAAAACCGAACACCCGATATGCCATGTCAAAAGCCGGAAAAGCAGCATTTGAAGATCACCTGAAAGCACTTGAACGAATTATAAACGCAAACAAATAAACCTTATATCATGAAAAAATCAAACAACCATCTCCGTAAATCATTAAAAGTAGTGTCTTTAATCATCATCGCCTCTGCAGTGCTGTTGTTGGTGATGAACATTACATTCGAAAGTGAACCTGGTGCTGTACCCCTTGCCATGCTTTTGGCTGGAATAGTTTCTTTTGGAGTGATCCATTACCGCGTGCCTTCACAGGAAAAATAACCCACTACACGTTTTTTTTAACCATTCACTTTGAAAGTCAAAGTTCTTTTTAATTAACACAAAAACCCAAAATCATGACTAAGAAAGAAAATTTATTGCAGGCAATGATTCCTGTCGCCATCGGATCCGGAGCACTACTGTTGATCCCATTTATTATGATGTTTTTTGTAGACGGGATGGTCTGGACGCTCGGTGACTTCGTTGTAGCCGGCGTACTGTTCTTCGTAACTGGATTGGCGTATAAGTTAATTACCAGAAGTGCGGCCAATGTTATTCACCGCATTGCCGCCGGGTCCGCCATTTTCTTCTCGCTGTTCTTTGTGTGGTCCAACCTCGCGGTCGGTTTGATCGGTGCTGGTCCGAATCCTGGTAATCTGATGTACATCGGAGTCCTTGTTGTTGGCATTGCTGCAAGCGTGCACATGCGATTCCGCGCGGCTGGAATGGCGAAAGCGATGCTTGCGATGGTCACGGCTTTGATCATTCACACGGTAATCGCATTGCTCACCGGAATGCAAAACTATCCCGGCAGTTCAATCCTCGAAATTATAGGTGTAAATGGTTTCTTTGCGGGGTTGTTTTTGATTTCGGGTTTTTTGTTTTGGTTGGCTGCCAAACAACCAAAGTCTCCTGGAAAAGAAAATGTGTGATTTGAGCTCTTACCCGAGCGTATGGCAACGCGTTCGGGTGAGCCCGGATTTAAAAATCGCTACAATGGAAATCAAAAAGAACACTATTTTAGCAGCGCTCAAAACATCCTAAAAAAATTCCAATGAAAAACCTTTTGTTTACCCTACTCCTGTTGATTTCATCTTCCACCCTTTTTGCCGGTGGTTTCCTCGCCGAACTTGAAAACTCCATCCGCTGCCGTGCCTGCCCGGTTACCTATACCATACATTTATCAGACGGAACGGAACAGGTATTCACCAACGCTGATTTCACAAGTGGTTCTGTAGTCGTGCAAAGCGGAGTTCCTTATTTTTTGGAATTGTACCACGGTGCCGGCGAAAAAAAGCACAACATCATGATCAACATCAGCCAGGCCACATGGTACCGCTTCGACATTGAAAAAGACGGTGGTCAATGGAAGTACGATTTTCATTTTTACTATGGATGATCAACATCTCGAGCGCACTTGCATTGCGTTAGCGTGTTTTTATAATCTCTTTTTTCTTCTGGCACCTGAATTGATTGTGCCCGTTGAAAAAACCCTTTATGAAATTCTTTACCGCTGCCTTTACTCTTCTGATGATGATGGCTTCTACAAGTTGCGCAGCGCAATCTGAAGTCATAATCAACCAAACGGAAAATGCGGATAGTACCGTGCATTACTATGTCAACGGAAAAACCTCTGTTATCTGCACTCCCTGGAAAGATGGGCGACGCGAAACGAAACTGTTCGACCAGAAAGGCAATCTAACCTATACCATTGAAGAAGCCCGTTTGAGCTATACCGTTTCTGTAGAACTGGAATTTCATCCAAACGGAGCCGTAGAAACTGCCCATATTTCCTCCAATCCCGGTGCGAGCCGGTTCATGCACAACAGTACCATTCAATTTTCAACGACGAACGATCCGCAATGGAAAGTAGATACCACTATTCCGGCAGAAAGCATTGAAGACGCGGCCGGTGAAAAATACTTTTGGCACAAGAAAAATAAGCGCTGGGAGAAACAGGAGATTGTGGAGTGCGATGCGCCGAGGGGGGAATAAGCGATTAAGTATGATAAGCACAAATCAACGCTTCCACCAGATATGGATCACTCGCCCACAACAAAACGTGATGAACCGACTTTCATTCCGTCATTAGACAATACCGCAAAATGCAGCCCCTTTGATAAGTTCCTGATATTGATGATTTCATCGGTTCCTTTCAATTCGTGAACGGCCATTTCCGCACCCTCCGCATTGTAAATAGTTAATTTTAAAGTTCCCAAATTATATTCAGTAAACTGCACATTGATTTGGTCGTTTGCAGGATTTGGGAAAATATTTAAAGAATGGTTGTTCGATTGAATGTTAATGCCAGTATGCTCACACCTCACGTCACTTTTGGGGTAATTATAGCCTGTTATCATGACTGGTAATCCAAATGAACTTATTCCTTCTTCAAGAAAAATTCCATCTTCAACGTAATTACATGCCGTTGCATTTTCATTGGGATTGTGAATCACCGAAATATTTGGTTGCATTGCACGCGCAATGTAAATTTTTCCATTTGGTCCCAGGCAAAGATCTCGCCATTGATCGGCCTGATTATCGAAAATAAAGGTCTTCGAATTCACAATCTCTTGCAAGGAACCCGCGGTGACATCATATTGATAAAGGCTACCTACTCCTGTTTTCGAACAATAAAGTTTCGTATTATCCGGTGAAAAAGAGGCTCCATAATCTCTTCCTCCGATGTCCAGCACCCGTTCGTTGGAGACCACTCCGGTTTCTGTATCGAAATCGAGCAACAGTGAAATGCCGATTACCTGGGCATTCGGAACGTTATAAACGATCAATTCGCCATTCGGTGAAACCACCATCTGCCCTCCCCAACCCTGCATGTCGGAGGTTCCGGTGTTCGATACAACTGTATCTGTAAAGCCTTGCTCTGTTAATAAAAAGGCGTAGAAGGCATCACTATTTAGTTCATGTCCAATTACCCAATAGTCCGTCTGATTGGCGTGTAGAACGCCGGCCAACTTTTCAGCAGCCGATTCGAGCAAAAGCACGTTTTTTTCGGATTCTACAACATCTCCCAAGCCTCCTTCAAGACACATATCTACTACACTGTATCTCATACCTTTTAGAAAGTTATCCTCCCAGGCATCAGTTGTAAATAGATAAAACAATCGGTCACTGCCAGGTTGCGGAACAATTAGTGACGAATGAGTAGAAGAAGCATGTCCATCAAGCCCATTTCCGTTTGGCATCACGTCGTGCTGACGGTTCCATGCCTTCTCGCCATTACTGTAAAAGAGTAATTCGCCGAGTGAATCACTAATCGAGGAAGTACTTTCATTCCAACCACAACATGTAGGATAATAGGTTTGGCCATCATTGAGTATACCTGGTGGCTCTTCATTAAAATCCAATCCGGCGGAAATTCCGAAATACCAAATATTGCCTTGATTCTGGGCAGATACTGCCACTGGAAAGAAGAATACTGTGGCGAGAATAATTCTCAACCGCTTCAAAGTATTGTACTGCATATCTGTAATTTCATGTCAAAGTATAAAATTTTAGTCATTTGGAGCTAT
>CAZJLZ010000442.1:0-5654 GCA_964546775.1 uncultured Cryomorphaceae bacterium
ACTCCCTGCCTCAAAGCAAAGAGAATACCTTGAATTATTCTTATAATCCAGGCCAGTCCAAACAGTACGAAAGCCAGTATTAAAGTTACTGTGGCCACCTCACTCAGCGTTACCGTTGCGATCAATATCAACGGCAACCAAATAATTCCGAGAAAGGCATTCATAACGAAACTGTAATTGAGATATTCAGACAACCCGCCATTTCCTGCGAATAAAATCTGAATCAGCTTAACTACCACAATTTTCCAGAGATAAACGCCGAGAATGACCGCACTGGCGATTAGAAAAAAGTATCCTCCGAACCATTCCAACGCCGGCCACTGAAAATTCTTTGCTGCGAGATACATCACCAATCCACCAGAAACAGCAAACGTCAAAAAGAAAGTAATCGCTGTCCTGTGTGTCATCAACAGATCCTCCCGCATCAATTGGAGCAGCATTCTCACCCGCAACAACGCATGGGCCATTCGCATCAAAATCCGTGGATAAGAGTATTTCACCACCGCCAAACCGATCAGAATGCCCAACAGAACCAAAAACATCCAGTCTTCCTTCAGGTATGGCGATATACGGGAAACGGGTTCCAAAGATGGTGGCTGGTTTGCGCAAAGATCATAAATTTTTGCTGTATTTCATTGGCAACTACCAACCCGCCGACTAAGCACAATGCTTGCAATTTACCTACATTTGCGCCACCAAAACAAAGCTACGTATGGACAATTATCAGGCACACGATTACTATCAGATGGATGAACTGCTGACAGAGGAGCACAAACTTGTTCGGGATGCAGCACGGGCATGGGTGAAACGAGAAGTTTCCCCGATAATAGAAGAATATTACGAAAAAGGGAAATTCCCCCGACATTTGATTCCTGGTCTGGCCGAAATTGGTGCGTTTGGACCATATATTCCTGAAGAATATGGCGGAGCCGGACTAGATCAGATTTCCTACGGTTTGATCATGCAGGAACTGGAGCGCTGCGATTCAGGGTTGCGGTCTACCGCTTCTGTTCAAAGCTCTCTGGTGATGTACCCGATATGGAAATACGGAACGGAAGAACAAAAGAAAAAATTTCTACCAGCGCTGGCATCCGGAAAAATGATCGGTTGCTTTGGTTTAACCGAACCCGATTTCGGTTCCAATCCTGCCGGTATGTTGTCGAATTTCAAAGATAAAGGCGATCACCTCCTGCTCAATGGGACCAAAATGTGGATCTCCAATTCTCCTTTTGCCGACATCGCCGTGGTTTGGGCCAAGGACGAATCCGGACGAATTCACGGATTGATTGTGGAGCGAGGTATGGAAGGATTTACAACGCCCGAAATCAAAGGCAAATGGAGCCTTCGTGCGTCGGACACCGGTGAGTTGGTTTTCGACAATGTAAAGGTGCCTAAAGAAAATCTAATGCCTGGACGATCTGGTTTGGGAGCTCCGCTTTCGTGCCTGGATTCAGCGCGATACGGAATTGCCTGGGGAGCGATCGGTGCAGCCCTCGACTGTTACGACGCGGCGCTTCGTTATTCAAAAGAGCGTATTCAATTCGGAAAGCCGATCGGAGCATTTCAGTTGCAACAGAAAAAGCTTGCGGAGATGATTACTGAAATCACCAAAGCCCAGTTATTGACCTTGCGTCTCGGACAATTGCGCGAAGATGGACGGGCCACGACGGCGCAGATATCGATGGCAAAAAGAAACAACGTGAACATGGCGCTCGAAATAGCCCGGGAAGCGCGGCAGATTCATGGCGGAATGGGTATCACCAATGAATATCCGATGATGCGCCATATGATGAATCTGGAGAGTGTGATCACTTACGAAGGAACGCACGACATTCACTTGTTGATTACAGGACACGACGTTACCGGGGAAGCGGCATTCACCTAGATCGTTAACCCAATAATTGTATCACTCAGCGCCTGTTCGCTGCTCTCCCACGAAATGGTCGAGTCGAAACCATGCTTTTGAAGGGCCTTTGCGGTAGATTTTCCGATGCTCACCAACCGGGCTTCCGAGGGGATTTTATTTATTTGCAGAAACGCTTCCACGTTGCTTGGTGAGGTAAATGCAAGAATATCGAAATCGTCATCCAACTGAACCGGTTCGGGAATGGTAGTGTATACTTCGCATTCTGAAAAATCGGCGTCATTTAGGGATTTCTGAACATTTCTGAGGCCATTTTTTCCGCAGACGATCACTGCCTTTCCATATCCAAGTTCGGCTCTGAAAACCTGCCCTACTTCATCCGGTGACCCCATTCCGATAAAATCCGGATCCATGTTCTTTTCCCTCAACGCTGACAACGTTCCCTTTCCGACTGCTGCCAATTTTGTGTTGGTTGTCATAGCTTCAAAAAACGGAAAATGTCTTACAGCGTTTGGCGAGGTGAAAAACAACCAGTCTGTTTCCGAGAAATCGGGCTGTGGCGGAGTTTCAGGGACTATGTTGATGAAAGATTGCTCGGTCAGCGATATACCCGAATTCAGGAGCATTTTTTTTGAAATGCCATCTGGTTTCATTTGGCGGCTGATTAAAACCCTGGCATTCGTTTTCTTCCGCAGGAGATCTAATACTTTTTCGGGATGGAAATCAGCAACAGGTACATTGAGAAAAATTCTTCTTGGGGGCGAGCCGTCGCGACCCGCGTAAAATGACCAATAATGGATTCGCTCGTTTATCGTTGTACTAAAGGCTCCGAATGGCACCTGGCATCCGCCTTCCATCAACCTCAACACCTGCCTTTCGCGTTCAATCTCTTCGGCGGTTTCTTTGTTGTTCAATGTCGCGAAAAGTTTGCGCAATTCTTCATCCTCCTCGCGCACCTGAAACGCCAGAACCCCCTGAGCAGGCGCCGGAACAAAATACCGTGGATCCAGCTCCTGAACCACAAATTCCGACAGATCTAGTTCCAACCGGTCGACTCCTGCACGGGCTACGAGAATGGCGTCGTAATCTCCACGGCGCAACTTATCTATTCGGGTCGGGACATTTCCGCGTAGGTCTTTGAGCACCACATCCGACCGTAGACTCATCAATTGCGCTTTCCGTCGGGCGGCAGAAGTTCCGACCACAGCGTCTATTTTAAGTCCCAGTTCCTGCAACGGATCGTGGGCGTGTTCGTGCATCAGAAGATACTCGTTCGGATTGGCACGATCAGACACCGCTGCTATCACCAATCCTTCGGGATTTTTTGTTTCCAGGTCTTTGTGCGAATGCACCGCAACATCAATGTCTCCGGAAATTAAGGCGCCTTCAATCTCTTTGGTGAAAAATCCTTTCCCCTCCATTTTATCGAAACTGAGGTGTTGGATTTTATCGCCCTGGGTTTTGATGATCTTGATCTCGCTCACAACTCCGAGATCAGTAAGTGTCTGTTGTAGAAAATTGGCTTGCCACAGCGCGAGGTCACTTCCCCGGCTGCCGATGATGATGGGTTGTTTCATTCGGAAAAAGGAAATTTACTTTCGGTTCTGGATGAGGATATCTTTCGCCATTTTCATTGGAAGTCCGATGTATTTCTTTTCGAAATAATCCATCATTTTTTCGAGCACTTCTTTGGAATGTTCATCCATTCCCTCCATTTCGCGATGAAAAACACGGCTCATGGCGTTGTGACGAATTTCTTTAATCTTGGCGGGAATTGCTCCGAGGGCGCGTTCAATCTGGCGCTCCTGAAACATTTTTTCAAATTCAACAAAACACTTATCAAGGATTTGTTCGCATTTACTGACTTCCTGCTGACGCGATTTCATATTCTCACGGGCAACTTCCTGTAAACTTTCTACTTCGAGGTACCGAACATCCGGTCTTTCGTTTACCGCATCTGCAACATCGTTGGGAACCGCAAGATCGATGACTACTTTTTGTTGCGGCTCACCATTTCGCAATTGCTCATAAATATCTTCGGTGACGATGGGTTCAGACGACCCGGTGCACGTGATCAAAACATCGAAGCCACCTGAATGCTTCGCCAATAAATCCAGTTGACGGCCTTCGCCCTGTAGTTCTTTCGCCAGTTGTTGAGCGTGTTTTTCGGTGCGATTGTAAACTATAAAATTTCTGAACCCGTGTTTGAGAAGAAATTTTCCCATGGTTCGGTTTGTTTTGCCGGCGCCTATCAGAACCACACGAGCGGAGAGATTGACATTCAGATCGCGCAGGGCCTTGTACGCCAGTGAAACGACAGAAACGGGCTTGCGCGCAATATCGGTTTCGGTATAAATCTGTTTTGCTGTTTCGATCGTTTTGCGCATGACCAGGCGGATATTGTCACCGGACAATCCCATTGCCTTGGATAAATCGAAAGCCTTTCTAACCTGGGTAATGATTTCGCGTTCGCCTACCACCATCGAATCGAGAGAAGCCGCCACCCGGAACAAGTGCTGAACGGCGTGCGGACCTTCGAATACTTCGGCCGCAGCATAAAACTCGATGTATGATACCGGAGCATTGACAGTGAAAAGGTGTTTGTGAAAATTCTGAAGAAAAATCTCGTCGACTATCACCTGACCATAAAGCACAAACTCGACACGATTGCAGGTGGACAAATACATCAACTCATCGAGACCGAGTGCATCGCGCAATGCTGTAAGACGTTGCTCCTGTTGATTTTCATCGATGTGAAAACCACCCACTTGCTCCAGGGAAGCAGTTTTATGGGAGATGCAGATTACACTTAAATTCTTCAAATGTGGTTTCCGATTGCAGTTTCGATTACAAATGTCAACACTTCTCGCAGAAGTATTGTCATAGAATTGTCACAGCGCTTATATAGAATTGTTCTGAATAAGTATTCAATTTACAATGGCAATCCGTGCAACTTCCGTATGGTTTGCGCACGAAATCCTGAGGAAATAAACGCCCGTCCTGAGTTGCATAGCCCATTCATCCAAACGAACTACTCCGGATGATGAAACTTTAAAAGATTGGTTAAAAATCACTTTGCCTGACAAATCCGTTAATGCTATTTGAACTTCACCTGAAATAACGGAGCTGAATTCAAGAGCGAGCGTTTCCTGAGCGGGATTGGGAAAAATGCGGTGTACTAAATCGATATCGCCTATTTCAGACATAGATGTAATGAAATCTTCCTGAACGACCTCGTGAATCTGATTAATGGCCGGCTCGTGGATGATTTGCGGAACAGGAATTCCCGGCCAGTAAATCACAACTGAGTCAATAGCAGTTATAGATCCAAGTCCGAAATGTATCCTTTTGTCATTGTGAGAAGCGTGGCTCGATCCTCCATCTACTTCCCGTACAAGAATTCTGTCTTCGGCGTGTAATTCCACACGTGCTCCGATACCGTGCGGATTGACAGACACTCCGGTCAATGCAAACATTATAAACCCGTTATCGTTCTGTGATTCATTCAGATAAAGCACCGTTCCATTGGGTGCCAGACTCAACTGATCATAAATATTCACCTGGAGTATATCGAGCAATCCGTCATTGTTGAAATCAAAAAATACCGCACCGCGCCCCAATGCAGTGTCCAATACATTCTCGGTGACGGTAACATCCGTAAAAGTTCCATCTGCATTGTTCCGATATAGTTTGTTTGGATCGTACAGTGCATTTTCGATGAATGGTGCGGCAGGAATGTGTCCATTACTGACGTATAAATCGAGATAAGAATCGTTGTCATAATCAAAGA
>CAZJLZ010000443.1:0-4509 GCA_964546775.1 uncultured Cryomorphaceae bacterium
TTCTGTGAATCGTTCCCATTCCAGTATTCTCCCCGGATTGAAAATGCGGAGATTGTGCATGTGCAAGGCGATCTATCATCTTTACCGGTTGTATTGAACGCACCGGGGAATTATTTAATTGAAGCCTTTAACCAATGCGGAGAGGATAGCAAGATGATAGAAATAAAAGAAATAATGTGTACTTGTAATGTTTTTATACCCAATGCATTTACGCCGAATGAAGACGGTGTAAATGATCTTTTTAAAGTGGAGTTGGATTGTGTTCCGGATCAATTCAGGTTGGAAATTTTTAATCGTTGGGGCGAGCTGATCTTCCTTTCCGATGATTACGAGAAAGGTTGGAATGGCGTCGCCTTTGATTCTCAATATTATGCGCAAAATGAAGTGTACAATTACAAAGTTACGTGGAAAGCAGTGATCAATGGTGTTATTAATGGAGATGAAATTTTTGGACATGTGGTACTAATACGGTAAAATAAATATTGATCATGCTCAATACATTTATTTCAGCCATCCTTCAGGTTCTGTTGTTTTCATCGATACCGTTTGTAGTTTTTTTAATCAAAAGGAGATCGGTTAAGGGATTTTTGAACTATTTAGGATTAAAGAAATCTAATCTAAAAGCGAACCTTCTTGCCCTTTTGGTGATGCTATTGTTGGTTGTTCCGCTGATGCTCTTAATTCTTTTGAGCGAAGAATTCAAAGCGATCATGATGGATCCCGAAAGCGTTACAGGACAGATAAAAGAGATGGGCTTTGGAACAGAGGCGATCATTACTATTCTAATTGCGGCTGTAATTAAAACCTCTTTATCCGAAGAAATATTTTTCAGAGGATTTGTAGCAAAACGCCTTATCGCTGTTGTTGGTTTTAGAATCGGAAACATTGTTCAGGCTATCATTTTTGGGATGATTCACACCCTTTTGTTCCTGACGATTACTGACAATGTATTTTTTCTCGTGATCATTTTCATCTTCCCGACAATCGGAGCCTATTTTAAGACATATATTAACGAAGAATACGCTAATGGCAGCATTGTCCCAGGATGGATTGCACACGGATCTGCAAATATCATTTCATATTCGGTTGTTCCTTTTGTAATATAAGCTGAATAATATACAAGAAAACCCGAGAAAATTGACTTTACAGGTTCACAATAAATCGCTTATAATTAGAGCTTGTTTGGGGAAGTGTCGTTTGAGCCAACTGTCAGCCAGATTTTGTCCAAAAAAAGGCATGGCAAAATTGTCCCGAATCCTCATCTTCGATTGTCATTTCTGTGAAGACCAAAATTATTTACTTTAAAAATAACCAAAATGAAAGAATTCTTAATGCTCATCCGCGAAAACCTGAACAACTACGGTAAAATGACTCCTCAGGAAATGCAGGAGGACATAGAACAACATGTGAAATGGGTTGAAGAGCTCGTGAAAAATGGCAACTTCAAAGGTGGTAACCCTTTGATGCCAGTAGGTAAGCATGTTAAGGGAAAAGGCAAAATCGTTACCGATGGACCTTATATTGAAATGAAAGAAGGTGTCAGCGGATTTTATTTCCTTTTGTCAAATTCACTTGAAGAAGCTACAACTATTGCCAAAGGCTGTCCGTCATTGAACAGCGGTGGAACTGTTGAGATTCGGGAAATTATTCAGACGCAACAATAAGATTCAACTTTCAAATGAATCAGACGACCTTCACTAAAAATATTTACGATGAAAGAACTGGTATTAATGTATTTACTAATGATTTCGGTTAACGTGCTGATCGCGCAGAGCTGGTGTGACTCTACACTCATTGTTTGTGATTCTGTTGTTGTGGATTCTATTCTGTTTACTCATTCTGCGGCCAACGGCGACAGGGTTCATGTTGCCATTACCAGCAATCATGATTTGCTTTATGCGCCTAATTTTGTTCTGTGCCCCAGCGATGGAGCCATTGCTTTTGTAAGCAATGAACATTCTTATTTCTCGCTCTTCGGTCCTGCCAGCGTTTTGCCGTATTATGAATTTGAGAATTTCGAAATCGTTGGCGATTCGCTCATTGGAAATGTCATTGTAGATAACACCAACAATGGTTTCGAGGATTGTATCGTTTCATTCAGAACTGCGGTGCCCGCAATATCAACGGGTCTGGTGAATGATTTGAACAATTCCATTGAAGTTTTTCCAAATCCCGCTAACGATTTTGTAACGGTCAAAACTAAGTTCCCGGACCAAATTCAGCACATATTTTTAGTAGATAATCTGGGAAAGAGACATCCAATGTCTGTAGTCTCTGAAAGAATAGATATTAGCGAAATGCTTCCTGGAGTGTATCTGATCTGTTTAGAAATGCGTGATAAACAGAATATTGTGAAGAAAATTGTCATCCACTAGTGAGGATCACGGAGAGGACATGAGCAGTGATGAAGAAATCAATCGATTAGCTGCACATCTTTTCCGTGAAAATTCGGGTAAGATGGTTGCGGTGTTGTCCAGGATTTTTGGTTTTAGTCAGATAGAAAGGATTACGGACATCATTCAGGACACTTTTGAAACTGCGCTCGTAAAATGGCGGTTTTCAGGTATACCGGAAAATCCTTCGGGATGGCTGATGCAAGTCGCAAAAAACAAAGCGAGCACTGCTTTTAAAAGAGAAAACAGGACAGAGGTATTTTCAACGACGGAATACACGAAAAACTTCGAAAGCAATTTCGAACATCAATTAGAGATTTTACTATCACCAGAAGAAATAACCGACAGCCAGTTGCGCTTGCTCTTCCTTTGTTGCCACCCTGAATTTTCGGCCAAAAATCAGATCATCCTCACGTTAAATGTCCTTTGTGGATTTGGCGTTCCGGAGATTGCGAACGCGCTCCTTATGAAAGACGAAGCCGTGAAAAAGGCATTGACGCGATGCAAGCAATCCTTGAAAAACGCGGATGACATTCTGCAGACGAAAATGATCGAACCATCGGACGAACGCTTCCAAACTGTTCATACCATCCTTTACCTGATGTTCAATGAAGGTTACAAAACCACTCGGGGAAGAGATACCATCAACAAGGATCTCTGTTTTGAATCGGTCAGACTTGCTCAATTGCTCCAGAGTAGCCAAAGCAACCAGAATAATGAATGTTGTGCTTTATTATCACTGATGTATTTTAATCTGGCGCGATTTCCTGCTCGGGTTAGTCCGGAAGGAGAATTGCTCACCCTTGAAGAACAAGACCGAAGTCAATGGAATTATGTCTTTATTGAAGAAGGATATCACTACCTTAAAAAAGCAACCAAATCAAACTTTGTAACCTGTTATCATCTTGAAGCCATTATTGCATCACTTCATTGTTCCGCACCAACATTCGACGATACAAATTGGAGAGAAATTGCATGGCTTTACAGCCAGCTCGAGATTATTGAACCAACCTCGCCAATAATAAAACTCAATAGAATCATTGCAGAGAGCTATCTATTTCATTCGAAGAAATTTTTTCACGAACTCGATGAACTGCGAATGTCAAAAATATTAAAAGACAGTTTTCTTGTACCCGCAACCCAAGGCCATATTTATATGCGACAGTGTGAAATGACAGAAGCAAAAAAGGCGTACGAACAAGCACTCAAAATGGCGGTATCTCCAAAAGATAAAGCGTTTTTAAAGAAGAAAATTTCACAGTGTGAATTCAACTCTTATCAGGGAAAATCTAATAATCATTTAAGTAAGCTTAAAAACTAAAAACATGAAATACTTTAATCCAGCTTTTTTGAAATTCTTCAATGAACTTTCAAAAAACAATAACAAAGAATGGTTCGATGAGAACCGAAAAACCTACGAGAAAGAAGTCAAGAAGCCGTTTTCAGACTTTGTGGAAGAAATGATCAGGAGAATTCAAAAACATGAACCTGAAGTAAGAATCAAAGCCTCTGATGCCATCATGAGAATCAATAGAGACATTCGGTTTTCTAAAGATAAAATCCCCTACAACACTCATGTATCGGCTAATATCTCTGAATATGGCAAAAAAGACAAGTCCTATCCGGGCTTTTACTTTCAGCTATCTCCTGAAGCAATAAATATTTATGGTGGTGCCTACATGGTTGACAATACAACATTGGAGGCAATCAGAAAGCACATTACAAATCATTTGAACGAATTCTCCAAAGTGTATAGCGATAAGGGCTTTAAAGAAAAATACGGTGCAATACAAGGCGAAAAGCACAAGCGCATTCCAAAGGAGTTTCAGGACTTTATTGAAAAAGAACCACTCATCGCCAACAAGCAGTTTTACTATTCAGCACATTTAAAGCCGGATATAATTACATCAGAACAGCTGCCTGATGAATTGATGAAGTATTACATTGCAGGTAAGAAAACGAATGATTTTTTAAAAAGAGCATTTTAAAAAGTAATCCAATCGAACAGATTATCTTAATTGTAAACAGTATGAACATAACTACCTGAACGAAGGGGGGTATATGACTGGAAAAAGAGAATGATATGAGAGCGCTTATGTTCATACTTCCCATTGTG
>CAZJLZ010000444.1:0-4412 GCA_964546775.1 uncultured Cryomorphaceae bacterium
CGGTGCCGATTTCCGAATTTTGGTGGTGAATTACAAAATGGTTGCCGCCGCAAAACGAACTCCTGCTCATATAATCGGCAATGGTTTTTCAACCATTCAGGAATTGATCGAAGCGACTAATTCGGACGTCAATCGAGGATACGGTCACGAAAACAAACTCACTAGAATTCCGATAGATGAAGGAACACTGAGCCTGTTGAATTCTCAACATTATACGCTTCAATCGGTTTTGCCAGCGAATAAGAAAGTGTATCTCAAAACTACAGCCAACTTAAGTACGGGTGGAACCTCAACGAATGTCACAGATACCGTGCACCCTGACAATGCTATGATGGCAGAAAGGGTTGCCAGAATTATGGGTATGGACATCTGTGGTATCGACGTGGTGGCCCAGGGTCTCGCTTTGCCTTTGAGTGAAACTGGTGGAGCTGTACTCGAAGTAAATGCTGCCCCAGGCTTCCGGATGCACCTGCATCCAACCGTCGGACTACCCATCAATGTTGCCGAACCTGTAATTGATATGCTGTTCCCTGAAGGAACCCCAACCAGAATCCCGATTATTTGCGTAACCGGGACCAATGGCAAAACGACCACCACAAGGTTAATTGCTCACATTCTGAAAAGCGTTGGCCGAAAAGTTGGATTTACAACATCTGACGGTATCTACATACAAGACAAAATGCTGCAAAAAGGAGATTGTACCGGTCCGAAAAGTACCCGTTTTGTACTCCGTGATCCTACCGTGGATTATGCCGTGCTGGAAATTGCGCGCGGCGGAATCCTGCGAGAAGGTCTTGGATTCAGCGAATCAGATTTGGGGATTGTGACCAACATCGCCTCAGATCATCTGGGCATGAAAGGCATTCACACGTTGGATGGACTCGCTCAAGTAAAATCTGTGGTGGTTGAGAATGTGACCGCAGAAGGGCATTCGATCCTGAACGCGGATGACGACCGGGTGTATGCAATGCGCAAAAATGTTAAATCTAAAATTGCATTGTTCAGCATGGACGCCATGAATCCGAGAATACTTTCTCATTGCCTGTCGGGCGGAATAGCCGCGGTTTATGAAAACGGCTTTATCACCATTTGCAGCGGGAACCAGAAAATAAAACTGGATAAGGTGGAGAATATTCCGCTCACATTTAAAGGCAAAGCCGAATTTATGATTGAAAACGTATTGCCAGCAGCGCTGGCGGCCTATCTGCGCGGACTGAAACCACACGACATTAGGAAAGCGCTTCGCACGTTCATTCCTTCTCCTGATTTGACACCGGGACGTATGAATTTATTTGAATTCAAAAATTTCAGTCTGCTCCTCGATTACGCACACAATCCGGCTGGTATGGAAGCCATTGGAAAGTTTTTGAACAACCTCAACAACTATCCGAAAATAGGTATCATTTCAGGTACCGGCGATCGCAGAGACGAAGACATTGTCGAATTGGGTAAAGTAAGCGCAGCATTCTTTAATGAGATTGTGATTCGCCGGGCAGGAACGCTCAGGGGACGGGATCCTCAGGAGATGATTGACCTGATGGTGCAGGGCGTCCGTCAGGTTAACAAGGAAATACCGGTAACCATCGTTGCTGATGAAAATGAGGCAATACTTTACTCGATTGAGAAAGCCACTCCGGGCACATTCATCACCCTAATCAGCGACGACATACCGGTTGGAATTCAATTTATTAAAGACCTTCAACGGAAAGAGCAAAAATTTCAGTCACTCAAAAAAATAATGCCCGGAAAACCACAAAAAAACCAGATCTCTACAACCCTGCAACCGGGTGTTTAACGCGTGAGTTCTATTTTTAGAAAGGTCGAAGATCCCTGATCATCATCGGATACGGCATTTAACTTCAGTTTGTGATCTTTGACTTTTTCTATTTCCACCGACTCAATTTTGCCGGTATATGGTTGTCCGTCTTTCATGACCTGTGCAATTTGTATTTCGCGGGCAGATATTTTTTTCAATGGAATTAGTCCAATATAACTCCCCAGGTTATTACCATCCTGAGTGGCACTAACTCTACCTTCAACCGAAGCTGTAAAAACCAACACGTGTTCACCGGGAACTTTCATTCCACCCGAAAACTGAGCTTGAACTCCATCGATTTTCGGAAGTTCAAAATCGTAAAAATTGATTTTCAGTTTTTTCTTTTTTTTGCTTTTCCGGGTCCATCTTCATATATCGGTCAAAATCTATTTTCGGAATGAGGATGAGTTGGTTGGTTTCGCGGTTCATCAGAATGATGTGATCCCGCCATGAAGCCGCTCCTTCAATATTGAGTTGTTCGGCTGAAATCGCACCCATTTCCATGATCTGAGCGTACAGATTTTCGAGGGTATAGGTATTGACATCGTAGCCGCGGCTGGTAAAATCAATGCGGACCATAGTTTTGCGCTCAGGCCCGGATCCGGAACCGAAAATCAGCAAATCCTTGCTGTCCCATTTATAGTTGACAACGGCTTCGAAATCCGGTTTTACTTCGCCGGGAATTCGTTCAACTCCTTCAAAAGAATTATGATGGATTAACAATTTTCTTCTGATTTTTAACGTAGAATCCAATTCGTAAACCCATGGTGAATCGTCGCTGATGACATAATAGAAATCATCCTTTTTCTCGAGCCCCGAAGCTGATGTAATTCCAGTAAGGGAAATCTCTTCGAGAACAGTAGCACGGAATTCTGTGGAATCCTGGGCGCTAACAATCTGTATACAAAGCACTATGGCAATAACCAATCCGACAAATTTCATGTTTCAAAATTTAGGTGACAATACAGCCTCTTCCTGCAGGACGCGATAAAAATACGATTCTGTTTTGATAGGATCATTCAATATGACCCGGTGTCGAAATGACTTTAAGGAAAACGTAGTAATCTGGATTCACCGCAATTTTCCGGGTAGCTTTAGGACACTCCAGTGAAGCAAGGGTTGATGTAGCCGGCAGTTCAAATGTCGTTCCGTCTATTTCAACTTTTACAGGCATATTGAAATCCGAAACGGTATTCACCCATTTATAATTGAACTCGTTACCAATCCAATAACACTGCAAAACCGGAATTCGCACATCGCGCAGATATTGGTCGAACACAGGTTTTAATTCCCACCCCAGAGATTGTGAGATATACGATTCTATCTGTTCCGTTGTCACCGTCTGATGTCTGAATTCCGTATTGAGTCCGCGCAACATTTCCCGCCATTGATCATCGTTGTCCATCAACTGTCGGATGGTATGCAACATATTGGCGCCCTTGTAATACATGTCACCAGAACCTTCATGGTTGACTCCGTATTGTCCGATAATCGGACTGTCATTTGTGATATTGGAACGTGTACCGATGACATACTCGGCCCCTGCATCCTTTCCGTAATAGAATTCCACAAACAAACTCTCGCCATATGCAGTGAATGATTCATGAATCCACATATCGGCGATATCGCGGTAGGTAATGTTGTTTGCAAACCACTCATGCCCACTTTCATGGACAATAATAAAATCAAACTTCATTCCCCAACCGCTACTACTGAGATCCATTCCCATATAGCCGTTTTCGAAGCCATTCCCGTAAGTCACAGAACTTTGATGCTCCATCCCCAAATAAGGAGCGTGTACCAGCTTATATCCATCCTGGTAAAAAGGATAGGGTCCGAACCAATACTCCAGTGCCGCCAGCGTTCGGTGAACCTCCGAAGGAAAATGATCTTTGGCCTTTTCAAAATCGGTCCTCAATACAAAATAATCGCAGGAAAGTGGTCCCTTTTCACCGGGAAAAGTATCGGTGAAGTGCACGTAATCGCCAACATTGATATTGATTCCATAATTGTTGATGGGATTCCTCACGACCCAGTGAAAGGTCTGACTACCATTCACATGAACGTCGGTAGATTCCAGTCGGCCGTTCGAAATATTCATCAATCCTTTGGGCACGCGCACTGATATCCGGGCACTGTCAGGCTCATCATACATATGGTCTTTGCACGGCCACCAAACGCTCGCACCGAGTCCCTGGCAGGCCGATGCAACAAACGGATTTCCGTTGTCGTCTATTTTCCAGGTCATCCCGCCATCCCAAGGTGCCTTACGAGCGATTCGCGGTTTACCGCTGTACCAGACTTCAACCTGCTGTACAGAACCTGAGGTTTGAGGTGTAGCGAGAGTAACAAACCAAGCTTTTCCATCCCGGATAAAATCCTGTGATTCTCCTACCTGAATGACGCTGTCAATCCGAAGCGGCGGTTGAAGGTCTATTTGCATGCGATTTTCTGAATTCAATACCCGATAGGTGATGGTGTTTTTTCCTGCGAGAGAACTATCCGATGGGTTGACCGAAATATCGAGATGATAGTGAAGCAAATCCCACCAGGCTCTTTCGTGAGTGATGGTTCCCCGCAAGGTGTCTTGTCGGGT
>CAZJLZ010000445.1:0-9640 GCA_964546775.1 uncultured Cryomorphaceae bacterium
GCCCACTGAAGAATTTTGGTGGTATTCTCTCCGTGTGCTCCTTTCAGAACCAGAATTTTATTGATTTCCTTTCCGCTCTCCAGTGCTTCCAAAACAGGTCTGGTGCCAAAAACATAATCCGTGAAGGATGGTTCGGGGTTAATTTGCATAAATTCTTCCGTTACGCCAACTTTCAATGGCCCTGTACCACGATGCTTTGAAATTTTCATCTCTGTTTAAACGATAGTCATTATCGGTGAATGGATTGATAACTTTGACAAAAGTAAAAGTTAGGGACATCACGTTTTTGTCCTCGCCATAAATCCAAGTTTCTGAATTACTGCCTTTATAAATGACATTCGGCGGTCCATAAACAATATGAATCAATCCGCGGTCGCTTTTCCATCCTTCTATATATGAGGAGAAAAATTGATTGGCTTCTTCCACGCGGCTGTAGTATAATTCAATCATTTCCCGAGCTTTGTTTTTTGAACCAGCGAAATCGAGCCAATATTGTTCAACGGCTTCCCGGAGATTTCCTTTTTGTTTCATTTCGCGGTATTCCCATTCGGTGGTAAGGTATCGAATGGCTTCAAACATCTGCTGTGTAGTTCCTACATATGGAAACGGCTCTGGAAATGTGAAAAGTGTATAACCGTTTTTCTGATCATCGTCGACTGTTATGTGATAAAAGCCGGATTCGTTGGCTTCGAGAATTGAGAAATCCGGAGTAGCACGAAGGGTGTAAATGCTATCTGCTTCGTATTGAAAAGGTGGTGGTGAATAAGTCGAAAACGGAGGAGGGGGTAAAGGAAAAAAACGTTTGTAATACCGAACGGTCATATCCTTTGACCGATTGTTTTTTATCCGCAATCTGCCGGGTCGGGTGATATAGTTCCGGTATATCGGAAGGCGTTTATCTGTCTGAAAAACCAGAAAATTCTCCCTGCCGTTGATTGAGGTCTTATCGACTGTGAAGGTTGAATTTTGAGATTTACCGCTATTAATATCGGTAACTTTAAGCACAGTCCGAAATTTATAACCATCTGGTAAATTCAAATTTACTGCAGTGTGTAGAAAAGTGTGTTCATTTCCGGGTTCTACACCATTCAACCTTACAACTATACTATCAACTGCTCGACGCATTGCAGGGTCTGCAGGAAAAGCTTTCAGTTCAATCACCGCTGTTGCTGATGTTTTAAGCTCATCAGGGCTTTTCACATATTTAAGATCTGCAGCTGCAATCCTCAAATAAAAAGTCGTCAGGTTTGTTTCCTGATGAAAGATGGTGTAATCATTTCGAATTTTTATTTCCTGAGCTTTGTATAGGTCAGAGTAATTTTCATGTACCACTGATTTTTTGCTACTACAACCCACTAAAGCCAATATCACAATCATTCCGCCCAGGAGTTGAGCAATGCGAGTATCGGTTTTAATAGATGTGAGTATTCGGGTGAAGCGATCCATTATTCGAAGGGATGATACTGCAAGTTTAACCATAATTGGTGAGAGCAGGTAGGGTAGATAGTGATCGGCGGGTTTGACTTCCATATAAACTAGTTCATAGAGAATAATCAGTTGTTGAGTATAACAACAAAAGTGCCGGTATTGATCTGATCGTAAAGCCGAATAATGTCATGGTTCAACATGCGCACACAACCATGAGATACAGGTTGACCAATTAAACCCTCTTCGGGAGTACCATGAATCATAATCCCCCGGGAATATGAATCGTATGGGGTGTTTTTATTGATACCTGGCTCCATTCCTCCTAGGTGGAACAACCTTGAAGTGATCATGTCGCTTCCCAGTGAAACCGGGTCCAGCTCGATTTCAGAAATGGTGCCGGTGAATACTTTCTCTTTGATGATTCCACCCATAGGTACATCTTCACCGACTTTTTCCCGGATTATGTGCAAACCTGACGGTGTTTTATTACTCCCTGAAGAGGAACCCAGTCCATTTGCGGCCGTTGAAATCTTGTATTCGGCTACAACCTGATTGTTGACGATATAGTACATTTTCTGCTGTTTGACGGCGACGTAAAGAAAGTCATTGAACCGATGCTGTTGATATTTTATACTCAGGTATTCAGAGAGAAAACTTACCATTCCAGAATAGTTTCGTACCGGATCATTGGCTTTCGAGAATTTTAAGCCGGTAGTGAAGGCAAGTA
Source organism: uncultured Cryomorphaceae bacterium (assembly GCA_964546775.1). Lineage (GTDB taxonomy): Bacteria > Bacteroidota > Bacteroidia > Flavobacteriales_D > SKUL01 > SKUL01. The sequence goes on from CAZJLZ010000445.1 coordinate 2,156, forward strand.
AGATTAAAATCAAGCGGATATACATACTACAAAGTTAAGGCTTAGAAGAAACTTACAAATCCAAAGTGAATTTTGCCGGCTCTGAGTAGAATAGGGTTATTCTGCTGGCGCCCCAATGCATATGTGAGTGAAAATATTCCAGCTCCTGTTTCGAAACTGATGCCAAGACCGAATCCGAACGGAGTGTCCCGGATGTATGTGTCGCGCGTATCGAGTTCATACCATCCCCCGTCAAAAAATGCGAAAATGTTGGAATTCTGTTCGAGTAAAAAACGGTATTCCAAGGTGAAAATGCTATAGGCAGATGCGAAAATAGATTCTTCATCAAAACCGCGTATGGTTTGCATCCCACCGATGCGGTGTACTTCATTCCGAAACATGTTGGCTGTTTGAATAATCGCCCCATTTACACCAAACAACACTGTATTGCGCGGAGATAGAGGAGTGAATAATTGTGTTCTTACATTGCCTGTCCACTGAACAGATTTAAGCGCAATATCTTCGTAAAATGCGTCGTCGAAAGTTGGATTTTTCCGGATGGTGCGGTTTCCCGCCGCACCTCTTAGGTTGATAGAGTATCCGCGAACCGGATTCAGTCGGTAATTGAACCGGTGCGAGTTCAACTCCAATCCAAACAGAGAAGAGCTGGAATTGGCAAGCCCGTCTGCAGGAGCAAAACTTTCCGAAATAACATTGGACTGATGGGGTTCATAAAAAACTTTGATATAGCTCCTTCCGCTAAAAAGGTAAGAAACCCCGATGTGTGCATTTATCTGAACAAATGAGGTGTCCCGACGATACAGAGAGAATCCGAGATCTATTCCGAACGGAGAATTAAGAAGGTACGGATAAGAGAATGCAACATCTATATCCTGAGTGGCCGTCTGCAATCTTCGCCAGTTAAATGAAATTGTCTCGCCCCGTTTGAATGCATTCTGAAGTGCAAGTTTTACATCGCCTGTAATTCCAATTTTACCGGTTGCTTCGTTGGGTTGGAGACCCAAAATCCCATCAAATCTACTCGCTTTTTTTTCGTTGAGGTAGAGCACTACGTTGGTATATTTATCTGTAAACACAACTTCAGTACCGCGAAACGTGCTCACAAATGCCAGATCCTCAAGCTGGGCATCGGCCGATGTTATGGATTGTTCGTTGTAAGGCATGTCCGGTTTGATACCCAGGTAGTTGGTGAAATAATTGGGATGGGTTTTAGAAGATCCTTTCACCACAACGCTATCGATTTGGACAAACTGGTTTTTTTCGAGATGTAGAAGTGCTTTCAAATGGTTGGCTTCCATTTTAATGCTATCCAGGCGCACCGTAGCAAAAGGATAACCTGTGTTTTCGGAATGTTTTAAAATACTTTCGAAAAGAGCTGCCACTTGTCCGGGATTCAGTGTGCGATCAAAAAAAATTTTATCCCGAAACTGTATTCTACCCAATGTTTCTTCATCCAGATTTCCCCGTCCGAGCTTTGCCCATAAAAATTTTTCTCCTGAATGTACATAAGCAAACCATGCATGGTTAATTTCCAAAATACTGTCCACAGAAAAAGAAAGATATCCCCTTTTGAACATCTCATATTGTACATCCCGAAGCCAATAATATCGTTGGGAATATTGCTTAAAAGTTTCAAATCGGAGTACGTCACCCGGAATACCGCTCTCTCGGTCAATAATTTCCACTGTAAACTTTTCCTGTCCGAAGGAAATAGCAGGAGTCAGAATTAAAAGGAAAATACACGTTTGCAGCAGTGGGTTTTTTTGAAACGACATATATCGTGGAACAAATTTTGATTGGTAAACATAACCTTTCCGAAAGTATCCCGTTATACAAGCCAGATACATTTAGAAATGATTGTGAATAAATATTTAGGATCAAGTCAGAAACGTAAAGTGAATTCAATTAGTTTGCGACTTATTCCTAATTTTACAGATACTCAAAACAAAATATCCATGAAACGTATTCAATCCATTCTTGCTGTTGTGTTAATTGCAGGCGCTTTAATGTCTTCTTGCAATTCGCAAAAGAAAGCGTGCGCAGCATACAGTAATATCGAGTACAACAATCCTGCAGACAACGGCTGAACCGAATCTTAAGGTAAGATCGGTAGAAGCATTGAACGCTGTTCGATTCGTTCTAAAAGATCAAAAGGATTCTGCCGATTCGTTCTATCTCTCCCGATAGAAGTCAAAATTTACTTCCTGAATTATGTCTGGGTGCAGACTCAATGCAACCGGACAATTTTTTGCCGTACGTTCTAATGAGCGTTTTTGCTCCTGTGTAAAATTTTCATCCTTTATCTTGATGTGTACATCCAACCGCACAATTCTTCTCGGAGCGGTGCCCATTGTTTTTTGAACTGTTGCTTCTGCTTCTGAGAAATTATGCCCCTTTTGTGAGGCACTAATCCCCATAACAGTAAGCATACAGGTAGCCAAAGAAACTGCTGTTAAATCAGTAGGTGAGAAATATTCACCATTGCCGTTGTTGTCTTTTGGAGCATCCGACAGAATTGTTGAATTGCTTTCGTGGTGAATCGACTCCGTCCTCAAATTACCCAAATATTTAATGTGTGCAGTAGCCATACCGGTGTAATGTCAGTTTTTGACCTTTAATGTATAACTTTGTAAGGTATTTCTCATGAAAATGAAGCTTAAATTTTTATTTGCCTGTTTGTGGATGATGTATTCCGGGTCAGTCCTTCTGGCCCAGGAAACCATTTATGATGAGACCATGGTGATTTATAAACACCAGTGGTATGGCGGAATCAATTTACACACTGCGGGATGGGGCTTAAATTTCAATTTGCAGAAAAATAAAACGGCTTTTAAGTCAAGAAGGCTTAAACTGGAAATTGTTGGTGTCAACAGCCATAAACAAGTTAAAAGTTTCAACCGCTATTTCGAAGATGCCCGCGGTTACTTTTACGGAAAGCAGTATTCATTTTATGCGGTGAGACCTTCGTGGGGATTTAAAAAAGTACTGAGCGATAAATTGAGGAAAAACGGAGTAGAGGTAGGTTATTCATGGTCTGTGGGGCCGTCGTTGGGACTGGCTAAACCTGTTTATCTTGAGATTTTAAGAGATGGGCCTACTTCAACCTCACGCACGGTTGTAGTCGAACGATATGATGTCAATAAACATTACCATGAGGATATATATGGGCGGGCATCTGGTTTATTGGGGTGGGGAGAATTGAAGTTTTACCCTGGTCTCCATGCCAATTTCGGGTTGTTCTTTGAGTACTCGAACAATAAAACCGGAGTGAAGGCCATCGAAGCAGGAATTGCATTTGACGGATACGGAAAAAAAATTCCGATTATGGCACTTGATGGGTCGGAGAACCGGCAATTTTTCCTGAATTTTTATGTCAGCCTATTGTTTGGTAAAAAATATAACAAGACTAAATGACAGAGGTGAACGGAGAGGTAGAGAGAAGCAGAAAGCCGTCATGGTTGCGAGTAAAACTTCCCACAGGTCTGGCGTATAAAGAAGTTCGCAACATAGTTTCAGAACATAAGCTCCACACAATTTGTGAAAGTGGCAATTGTCCCAATATGGGAGAATGCTGGGGAGCAGGTACTGCGACATTCATGATACTGGGCAATATTTGTACACGATCTTGTGGGTTTTGCGCTGTAGCTACTGGAAAACCGGAAGGGGTAGATGGTTTTGAACCGGTTCGGGTTGCAAAATCCGTAAAACTCATGAAGGTGAAACATGCTGTTATCACATCAGTTGACCGGGACGATATTGCGGATGGGGGTTCCATTATATGGGCCGAAACAGTTCAGAAGATCCGCGAGTTGTCTCCAGGTACAACGTTGGAAACCCTGATTCCCGATTTTGCCGGGAAATGGGTTAATCTTCAACGAATCATTGATGTAGCTCCTGAAATTGTCTCTCATAATCTGGAAACTGTACGACGTTTAACCAAAGCGGTACGCATCCAGGCCAAGTATGACAGAAGTCTCGAAGTGTTGCGTCGACTAAAAAAAGCTGGGATGAAAACAAAATCGGGACTAATGTTAGGATTAGGAGAAATGCAGGAAGAAGTTGTAGAAACAATGGAAGATTTACGAAGTGTTGGCGTTGATGTTTTGACTCTAGGGCAATACCTACAACCCACTAAAAGCCATTTACCTGTTTATGAATTTATTACGCCTGAAATGTTTAAAGAATATGAAGTGCTCGGATTGAAAATGGGGTTTCGATTTGTTGAAAGTGGTCCGCTGGTTCGATCATCTTATCACGCCGAAAAACACGTTTTCTAAATCTTAGAAGTGTAAAAAATTGCATAGTTTGTAGAAGGATTCATCGGTTAAACCTGTTTAAAATTCGTAATTTTCAGGCCTTGATTGAGACAGGTTGGTTTTGAGTGTATAAATCGATCTACAAAATTTTGAATAACAAATAGTTGCGAAATAGAAAATAAATCAAAATGAAGAAACTGTTACTCGTTACAACTGGTGGGATCGCGGCCTTTGCACTCATCTTTACTATGTGGAGTCCTTTTGGAAACACAGATCACGTTGCCATTTATAAACCAAGAAGTGCCAAAGCGCATTTGCAATATGATGCGCACGGTGCAATGCAGGTTCAGTGGGAAATGAAGAAGAATTACTTCACTGGCCAAATTGAATACGAGGATATAATGGAAACGCGCCGTGCATTGAAGCGTTACTCTGATAAAAGAGGCAGAGATAACGATATGGAATGGAACTCACTGGGTCCGGACAATATCGGTGGGCGGACACGCGCTATCTGGATCAATCCTGATAATGATAACCACTTAATTGGCGGTGGTGTTTCAGGTGGTTTGTGGCAGACTTTTGACGCTGGAAATAACTGGGAATCCGTTGAATCATTTAATAAGCATCCGGATTTTTACCAGCATATGATCATTGCATCCATTGCCCGTACCGGTAGTGGAATCTATTACATCGGAACAGGTTCCCAACACGAGCATTTTCCTTGGAGTGGAGCTGGTACTGCCGGATTTGTTGGCGGCGGCGTTTGGCGATCTACGGATGCTTCCGGTGAGAACTGGGAAAACGTTTTTGCACCATCCGCATTTAATACGCAATCCGAATGGATTACTGTTGATGCGATAGTAAGCGACCCAAATGACCCCGATAAACTCTGGATTGCCCACAATCGCGGATTGGATGTATACTTCCACGGAAGCGATGACCTGGAACCACGTCCTGCAGGTCTTCCGGCTTCCTCTCAGGCTTGTGAAGACGTGCATATTTCTGCCGACGGAGAAGTAATTCTTGCTTCCATCGGTCATCAAGGTTATATCTCTACTGATGGCGGCCAGACATTTGACGATTTTTCCGGACAAACTCTTGCCAACGGAGGTTCCAACATATTAGGAGTTGGTGGAAATGCGCGTATTGAATTTGCAATTGCCCCTTCTGATGCGGACTATCTTTACGGTGTAGTTGTTAATAGCAATCAAAGCCTTAAAGGAGTTGTTGCCTCATTTGACAGAGGTGATACATGGTACAGAATTGCGCAGGATGTCAACTCAAATCCGCTAACTCCATTCCAGCCTTTTGGTGGTCCGGGAGGACAAGGGGTGTGGGATTGTGCCATAGTTGTGAACCCGACTAATCCGAAACAAATATTTCTAGGAGGACTCATCATATACAGCCATACAATTACGGGCAGTACTCCAGCGTTAGCAAACTGGGAAGAGCGGAGCGTATATTCCACAAACTTCATAAATCCATTTGCGGTTCATCCGGATATTCACTTCTTTGTGTGGGATTCGAACAACATTTTTTATGCAGCAACCGATGGTGGCTTTTTCAGGTCAAATACTATGGCCACCTCCCCAACACCAACATTCTTTCCAGTCAATAACGGTTATGTAACCACACAATTTTACGGAATTGCACATTCAAATGATGACAGAACCGTAGGTGGAACTCAGGACAATGGTACGCTATACCAGAACCAGTTAGGTGTATCTCCAAATTCAGGAATTGAACTTTTTGGAGGGGATGGTTTTGATTGTGATATATCTTTTATCCGTCCGACTCTGGTTTTCGGTTCCAGCCAGTTTGGAAACGTTTTACGGTCACTCGGAGGGGAATTCGGTGAGAATATATCACCTCTGCCGCAATCCGGTGACTTTACAACGAATGTTCGTTTAATCGAAACGGAAAACGATCCTTACTCTACCCGTGGTAATATGTGGGGAGTAGATACCTTATATGCAGCGTTCATTGATGAATATCAGGAGTGGGATGATGGTACCATTACTCTGGGATATATTCCAGCGGGTACCTGGGTCACACATCATTCTGATGCCGATCAAAGAGAACTTCTGACGCAGCTTGAAGAAGATATGTATTACTATCAGGAAGGCGTTGTTACTGATACAACCTACAATGTATACACCGACACTGTAGAAACGATTGTCGATTATGAACTGGTGGATTCAACAATAACACCTGTTGATACAACCTATCTCGATACCTGTGATACGTTCAGTCTTCCGCTGGATACAACGTTTATTGATACCTGCAATCTATTTATGGGAGAATTATTCTGTGTGCATCTTGATACGGTCGTAACCTATCAAGACACCCTTATTTGTGTAGTAACTGACACGATCATTGATTACTCAACCGAGTATTTCTATGATACCACGTACACTTATATTACAGATGAAATAATTGATACCGTTATCAACCAGACTTCTACCATGTTCTTTGGAGATTCTATTTTCCTCATTGACCCAGTACAATCTTTATTTGCTGTCGGTTTTGGTCAGGGACAAGGTATATGGGTAACAAGGGATGCTCTTAATACTTCTATTGAACCAGAATATTGGAATGTGGGCAATACGAGTGGACAGGTTAATTGTCTTGAATGGTCTCCCGATAGAAATCACCTCTATGTTGGGACGATTGACGGTAGTTTGATTCGGATTTCCGGGTTCAATCAGGTTTATTATGAAGAAGATATAGAAAATCTCGAATCGCAAACGCTTATTTCGGGTGGTGCACCCATCAGTGATATCGCTGTCGATTATTCTGAGGGTACCGGTGCACCAGACTCTGATCCGGCTTCAGAGATGGTAGTAGTGTCGAGAATGCAGTTTGGTACAACTGACAAAGTACTGGTATCTATGAATGCAGCCAGTACGTCTTCCTCTACCTCATTCAGCAGCATTTGGAATATTGAAGCGCCGCTCAACAGGATGCCGGTTTACTCCTGCGTTATTTCTAAGGATGATCCGGAAGTAATTTTGATCGGAACGGAAGTCGGTATTTTCAGAACCACTGATGGCGGTGATACCTGGATAGAAGAAAACGGTGGAATGATGGACCGTGTTCCTGTACTGGATTTGCGTCAGCAGTATCGCAGCGTCTCGGAAGTAACCAATTCAGGGATGATTTATGCTGGCACGCATGGTCGGGGAATCTTTAATAATGATGACTACTTTCAACCATTCAATAGTGTAGA
>CAZJLZ010000446.1:0-4182 GCA_964546775.1 uncultured Cryomorphaceae bacterium
AACAGATTGTGCGCATAAACATCACAGGTTACATTCATACCTTTTTTTCGCGCCTCGCGAATCAATTCCACGCTCCCTTTGGTGGATATTCCCGTGAAATGAATCCGGGCATTGTTGTACTCGCACAAATAAAGATCACGTGTCACCATCAATTCTTCAGCAAGGGCGGGTAGCCCTTTCAAACCCATCGTGGTACTCTGGATGCCTTCATGCATCTGTCCACCTTCGGCCAACGCTTTTTCGTAAGGAAAGCTGATGATGAGTCCGTTGAAATTTTGAGCGTAGAGCAGGGCAGTGCTCATCAAGGAGGCATTGCTCATGGCCAGTTTGTCGTCGGTAAATGCAACGGCACCGGCCAGTTTCATGTCGTATAAATCTGCGAGTTGTTCGCCTTTTCTGTATGCGCTGATCGTGCCGTAAGGAAAGAGATCTACACTCGATTCCCTCGCGCGGTTGCGGACGTATTCAATCTGCGACTTGGTGCTCAGCGGAGGATCGGTTGCCGGTACCAAACCGACTGCTGTAAATCCTCCTTTGCGCGCAGCCTGCAATCCAGAGCAGATATCTTCACGATGCTCAAAACCAGGATCGCAAAAGTTCACACGCATGTCGAGCCACCCCGGAGATATGTGCAGATTGTCAGCGGTGTATGATTTCGCTTTTTCGTCTATCGAATTTGCAATGCGCTCAATCCGATTTCCTTTTAGAAGAATGTCCTTTGTCTGAAGATGGTGCTTCCCGCCGGGGTCAACAATTTTTGCAGATTCGATGATCCAGTTCATGATTTCCAGAATTTGAGTAGCAATGTTTCCATCAACACAAAAAGCAGTGCAATGATCAGGAATATTTTCCAAAGCTTTTTACCGGACTCCAGATCCATCAAGCTGGCTTCGAGAGCATCGCCTGTCTGGTCATGCAACATCACATCGCTCAGGCCTTTTTCATCCAGCAACGTGCGCATCTGAGATGCAGAATAATAGTCCAGCACCGATTCCCGTCTCGGATAATTGAAAGCGAGTCCCATTACCTCCGTACCTCCAAGAGACAGCACGTAATTCCCTGCCTGGCCGATCTGATTGTGCGCAAACAAATAACCTTTCCCATCCATGTATGCAAATTCCGGAATGACTTCAAAATTGCCATCCAGGTCGGTAATCCGAAAAACCTGATTGCCGGAAGGAAGAAAATTGCCGGTGGTGATCGCGAGATCTTCGCCGAGATCATAACTCAATGCGGTGGTAGGCCGGCTGAATTCGGACATCCTCAATACGGTAGCCACGAATATCGCGTGACGGGCAAAATTGTTTTTTTCTGTGGACAACGGGACTGCCGAAATGTAGAGATTTCCGTTTCCGCTTTTGACCACACTGAGAAAAGGATCCCCGGTCCGCAGGCGCATCAACGACCGGTCTTTGCCGGTGACGCGACTCGAAAGTTTGTAATAACTCAGCACAGTTGGCAAATCCATATTGCGCGGAATGCGTTCAAACAGATTTGCGTAAAAAGGGGCATCGGTGTCAATTTCGTTTACGCGGGATTCGGTATCTACGACTGTGGCAAATGATGGTCCCTGAAAAAGCTGTGTGAACTGGTTCAGGTTCGGCGCATCGATAGACAATCCGGGAACCAGAAAAACAGAACCACCGTTTGACACGAATTCAAACAATTCATCTCTGAGTCCACTACTTAAACCATCCAATTCATTGAGGACTATAAAGTGTCTGGTTTTCAGATCTGAATAGTCTATCATTTTAACGTTAACCCGGGCGAAATCATAGAGCGGATCGTCGGCAAAAATTCTCGAAAAGTACGATCGGTCGGAGCCGTCATCACCGGTAATTTCGAGCACCCGCAAAGTGGAATCCACCGAAAAGGAAAAGTAATAACGGTCGTCATAAGTAATCGGATAGTCGTCGATGTCCACATATCCGTGCCGAATTCCGGGTTCATCATTGTTGAAAAACATGGATGTATCGGTGTGGTTTTGAGGAATGGTATGATAGGTTCCGATTGAACTCTGTGCACCATCGAGCCACGTGTTCATCGGCAAATCTTCTGCGGTTTGTTCCGAGTGATTGTGGATGCGAATGTTCAGTTTTTCCTGATCGTTGAGGTTGTGAAACGGGGTGTTGAACCAGAGCGAATCGATGTAAACATTCTCTGCCGATTGCACAGAAATCGGAAGTAAATTCATCTGAATGGCAGAGTCCGGAGCCAACGAGTGGAAGTCGGACATATACTGCTGGAAGTCGGAAACGATATATAAATGTTTGTCTTTGTCTGCGGCAGATTTCAACAGATCGCTCTGCCTGCTCACGATCTCGCTGAGCAATCGTGATTGCGGAACAATTTCAATTTCATCGAGGCGCTCGAGAAAATCTTCCTGGGTTGTAAATCGCTGGTTGCTACCGTGAAAACTGTGCGTCAATAGTTGGAAACTTGCCGTAGCCGGATACGAAATAGCAATGGATCGTGCACGTTCAATGGCTTGTAATAGTAGTTGACCTTCCGCATTTTCAGCCTGCATGCTGAACGAATTATCGACAAAAATACTCACCGCTTTCTCCGACCGTATGGCAACAGCATCTTTTCGTGGAATGATGGGTTGTGCAAAAGCCATGACCAGAAAGGCGAGCAACAGCAACCGCGAAAGCAGTACCAGCAAGTGCTTTAATTTCTGACTCGATTTTGTTCGTTCGCGTACCTCACGCAGAAAGGCTACGTTCGTGAACATTACCTTTTTGTAACGTCGGAAATTAAAGAGGTGAATGACTATGGGAATCGCTAATGCGAACAGTGCGTATAGAAACTCTGGGTGCAGGAATTTCATCGAGCCCAAAGATAGAAATTGCTTCGGTAAGAGCGGGCTGTTCCCTAAAATTGTTCGATGGCTCCGAGCGAGAACAAAGCGAAATCATATTTCACCGGATCAGTCGGATCGAGTTTCCGCAATCGTTCCGTAACTTCTTCAACAGCTCTCCAGTCGTTCGCATTCCGGGTGAGCAATCCCAACTTTTTCGAAACCCGCGCGGTATGCACATCCAAAGGAAGACAAAGTTGTGCCGAGCTAAGGTTGTTCCATATTCCGAAATCCACCCCTTTCCGATCGCGACGCACCATCCAACGCAAAAACATATTCAGCCTTTTGGCAGCGGCTCCTTTCTCAACATTTGGCAGATGTTTTTGAACGCGTTGTTCGTGATCGCAATCCAAAAACAATGCACGAAAATTCCGGATGTTTTCAAAAGCAGTTTCACCGGTAAATGCCTGTTCAAGCGAACCTTTTTCCCGAAGAATAAACTGTAATCGAGTCAGGAAAAAGCGAATGTCGTAAGGTTGAAAAGTGCGGTATACGAATTTATCGAATCGATCAAGGTCACCTGGTTGAAACTGACTGATAAACTGATGTGGTGATTCGTCCATCAAGGCCATCATCGAATTGCCACTTTTGATAATATTTCCGCGTTTTCCCCAGGCGATCGTGGCCATCAGAAACGCGGTCAATTCGATGTCTTCTTTGGTAGAAAAACGATGGGGAATGGAAATCGGGTCGAGCGGAATAAAATCAGGTCGGTTGTATTGTTCAGCTTTTTCGTTGAGAAAATCCCTCAACTCCTGTTCGTTCAACTTCACTGACCGGTGATGATTTTACCGTCTTTCATCGTCAATTTGCGATCGGCCATTTGGGCGAGTTCGGTGTTGTGGGTAACGATAATAAATGTTTGTCCAAGTTGATCCCTGAGGTTGAAAAACAGACGGTGTAATTCTTCAGCATTAGTAGAATCGAGATTTCCTGAAGGTTCGTCCGCAAAGACAATATCAGGATTGTTTACCAGTGCCCGGGCAACGGCAACCCGTTGTTGTTCTCCTCCGGAAAGCGCCGATGGTTTGTGGGTTTTTCGGTGATTCAGGCCGAGCAGATCGAGCAATTCTTCTGCGCGGGATTCTGCTTTTTTGACATTGGTTTTGGCAATAAATGCCGGGATGCATACATTCTCGAGTGCTGTGAATTCAGGAAGCAGATGGTGAAACTGAAAGATAAAACCGACGTGTTGATTGCGAAAAGCCGCCAGCTTCTTGTTTCCGAGTCCGCTTATCTCTTCTCCGTTGATTTCTATGGTTCCTTTGTCGGGTCGGTCCAGTGTGCCTGCAATCTGAAGCAACGTTGTTTTTCCGGCTCCG
>CAZJLZ010000447.1:0-3123 GCA_964546775.1 uncultured Cryomorphaceae bacterium
ACGGTTTCTCCGGTACATATCAACGTGTCTGTTGCCAACGAAACAAATAGTGGATCGGGTTCTGTAATTTCGAATTCAATTTCCGCAATACAATTATGCGCGTCTTCGACTGCCACAGAATAATTTCCGGGAGCGAGATTATCAGCCGTTGCAGATTGACTTTCATCGTTCGGCCAGATATAGGTATAATCTAAAGTTCCTCCGGTTGCAGTTAGTTCAACGGCAGCGTCATTGGCGCCATAGCACGAGATTGGGTTGATTTGATTCATTTCCAGTGATAGCACGGAAGGTTCCGCCAGGTCAAATGCAAAAACTTCGGAACATCCTATGTCATCGGTTATTTCAGCGGAATAGCTTCCCGGTGAAAGACCGGTGACATTCCAGCCCTCCAATCCATCCACATTCCAATCGATTGTGAAGGGTGCTCCGGTTCCGGTCATGTCTATTGAAATACCTCCGTCATCAGCGCCAAAACAACTGATTTCAGAAACGACCATATCTGCTATTCCCTGAAAGGTGGAGAATTGGATGAGGAGGGTATCAAATGCAGGTGGGCAGTCGCCAAGCGGATAAGCTGCCAAGATCAATTCTAAGTTTCCGCTCGCAAATTCTGTTGAGGTGGGCGTGTATATTGCATTGGGATCGTATCGGTCTGGTGAGAAGACACCTGCTCCGCCTTCCCATTCTATGCTATCGATTCCTGAAAAGTTTCCCGCCAGTGCAACATTGTCGGATTCACTACATACAAGTTGATCAGATCCGGCATCCACTTCCAGCAACTCCTCGTATTCTATTACCACAAATTCATAGCTCGCCGGAGGACAATCACTGTCATCCGATATTTGAACCGTGTAGGTTCCGGGGGTATCGATCCAGACAGTTTCTCCTGAAGCACCGTTGCTCCAGGTAAAAGTATACGGGGGGAAACCGCCATTTCCAATAGCTGTTACGTTTGTTCCAGTCGAACCAAAACAGATCGCAGGTTCTTCAGGTGCAATTCCAACTTCGAGGGTGGACACAAAATGAACACGGACCGTATCGCAATCAGGAGTTATTGCACAGCCACCGATTGTTTGACCACAGACCATAAAATCAGCATAAGGAGGAAAATTTGCGGGGGCAGTTACTGTCGCTTCAATACAGGTTGGACAATCAATCTGACCATCATATTCGCCCTGAAAACCTGGATACACCGACGTCCATTGTATGGTAGAAGGATCATATCCGACGGCCCATATTTCCGCAGTACAGCCGTCACTGGCAACTTGGGCAGGACCAGCAGAAGGGGCGGGTATGGAAGTAATACAATAGACATTTTCGTTGTTTCCGGGTTTACAAAACGTAAGTTGATGCGGTCCCGGACCATCCAGACAGAGCACTTCTCCCACGGCAATCTGGGGTCCACATCCAATTTGATAGTACAAGGAGCCGGTGGGAGAAGCACCGTCACAAACGTCGAATAGGATCCCTACAGCATCCTCGTGCAGCGTTATGCTGAAGGAAACACAACGATCGGGGTTGGTGGTCCCGCAACAGTTCCCATTTCGGTACACAAAGGGAGTGGCAAAAGCGGAGGTCGGTTCTGCAGATAAATCGACATCAAAATGAGGAACATCCGGATCGCAGTCCTGAGCCTGAGTAATTACCGGAATCAAAACAATAGCTATCCAGCAAAGCTTTATGAATAAAAACGACATAGCATTTGAAAAGACGGCCATTTTACTATTATCTTAGTACGAAATAGCCGTGGGGAGGTTTCGGTGATTCCTACCCTTAAGAGGTGCCGCTGATAGAAACAAGATGTGCCCGAGCGTAGAGGTACTTTAATTTTCAACTTTTCAGAAGCTGTTTTTATTCGTTGGTCAAAAGAAATACCTTTGACCCCGCATGTATCGTGAAATGAAATGAGTGAAAAAAAATCTGACACCATCGACGATAAAATAATTATTGGCAGCAAAGAATTGATTTACCTCCCTGATATGCGTAATTCGCCCGTACTTGCAAGGGTGGATACGGGTGCCCAAACATCCGCGCTACACTGTCATTCTCTGAATATTGAAAAAAACAAAGGCGTTGAGGTTTTGTGTGTCCGATTTATGCAGAATTCAAGAAAGGTGGTAAGGTTTCAGAAATTCACGAAACGCAAGGTGAAGAGTTCTAACGGCCAAATCCAGCAGCGATACGTGGTGCGGTTGCCGATGATCTTTGGTAATAAAACTTACACGACCACATTTACGCTATCCAACCGGGCAGACATGAAACACGCAGCATTATTGGGTAGGAAATTTCTTCGCAACCGATTCATCGTTGATGTCAGTCAGGATCATTTAATAAATCCCTAAAAATTAATTATAGAAGTATGAAAATTGCTATTCTCTCGCGGAATTCAAAACTGTATAGTACCCACCGGTTGGTAGAAGCCGCGCGGCAGCGAGGACATGAAGCTGTAGTGCTCGATCACCTCAATTGTGCCATGATCGGTGAAAAGCTGAATCCTATGATCTATCACAACGGCAAACCGCTCGAAGGGATTGATGCAGTAATTCCCCGCATCGGTGCATCCGTTACCATGTATGGAACGGCCGTTGTCCGGCAATTTGAAATGATGAACGTCTTCGCTGTGAACTCGTCTATTTCAATTGTTCGCTCTCGGGATAAGTTGCGCAGCACCCAGATTTTTTCACGACACGAAATCGACATTCCAAAAACCATATTTGCGCGAAATCCGCGTCAGATTGATTCTTTGTTGAAAGAAATAGGTCATTCGCCTTACGTCATCAAGTTGCTCGAAGGGACACAAGGAATAGGTGTTGTGCTCGCTGAAACCAGGAAAGCGGCCAATGCGGTTATCGAAGCTTTTCACGGCTTGAATGCCAACATGCTGATTCAGGAATACATCAAAGAAGCGGGTGGAGCCGATATCCGCGCTTTTGTAGTGAATGGAAAAGTGGTGGGTGCCATGAAACGACAAGGTGCCGAAGGAGAATTCCGTTCGAATCTGCACCGTGGCGGAGCCGCATCCAGTATTAAATTGAAACCGGCCGAGCGGAAACTTGCCTTGCGTGCAGCGAAAGCCATGGGATTGAATCTGGCCGGTGTGGATATGATCATCAGCCACCGTGG
>CAZJLZ010000448.1:0-8415 GCA_964546775.1 uncultured Cryomorphaceae bacterium
GACCTTTTCCTTTCAGCAGATGTTCTACCAACCGAACTTTTTGTTTGTCGTAAACAGAGTAGGCCACCTGTAGAATATTTTCGGCGGGTTTTGAAATTGCAATTTTTATTTCACCGGGATTGTTCATGATTTCATGCGCCAACTCTCTGATCTTGGAAGGCATGGTAGCCGAAAACATCAGCGTTTGCAATTTTTCCGGTAAAATTTTACGAACGCGCATGATGTCGGCGATGAAACCCATATCCAGCATTCTGTCTGCTTCGTCCAGAATAAAAAAGCGAATCGAATCAGCTTTAAAGTATCCAAGGTTAAGGTGAGAATTGAGTCGTCCGGGAGTGGCGATCAGAACATCCACACCTGTTGTGATGGCTTTCTTTTCCTGGTCGAAATTGGTGCCGTCTCCGCCACCGTAAATCGGCATGGAGGAAATGCCGGTGAAATAGGCGAGCCCCTGTAAATTTTGATCAATCTGCAACGCCAACTCCCGAGTGGGCACCAGAATCAGACATTGTATTCCCGGTTGAGGATCGTGCTCAATAGTGCTCAAAATCGGAAGCAGAAACGCGGCTGTTTTTCCAGTACCCGTTTGGGCACTCGCGAGCATATCTTTACCTGCCAGAATTTGAGGTATGGCTTGCTCCTGAACAGGAGTAGGCGACGTAAAATTCATGGATTCCAATCCTTGTTGCACGTTGGGGTGCAAATCCAATTCAGAAAACTTCACTTAACTTTGGTTTTGTTTAATTACCGCCAAAATTACGACAAAAGCCGCACAGCATATTATAAACTTACAATAGCTATAATGTAATGAAAATTTCTGAGTCAGTAGTATTGATAACCGGAGGAACACGCGGATTGGGCCGCGCAATGGCAGAGATGCTTTTGCAAAAAGGAGCGAAAGTAGCCATCACCGGAAGACAGACCAATGATGTCGGTTCTGCAGCGTCTGATATCGGTGCGCTAGGTATTGTGGCCGATGTGGGCAACGACTCGGATATTGACCGGACTTTTGATGAAGTGCTCGGTAAATATGGAAGGTTGGATGTACTGATCAACAATGCCGGAATAGGGGGCTGGGCAGAAGTCGATCAGGTTACTCGCGAAGACATCCGCAAGGTATATGAAACCAACGTCTTCGGTGCAGCAGTTATGGGAGCCAAAGCAGCGGCAATCTTCAAAAAACAACGCAGCGGTAACATCGTGAATATTGCATCAACCGCTGGATTAAAAGGATATGCCAATGGAAGCATTTATGCGTCCTCCAAATTTGCCCTTCGTGGAATGACCGAGTGCTGGCGCGCAGAGCTTCGTCCGTACAATGTTCGGGTAATGCTCGTGAATCCGAGCGAAGTTCCTACTGCTTTTGGTCGCGACGACAGAAAAGCACGACCACTGGAAGAAGGTAAACTCACCCCGGTTGAAATTGCACATTCGGTATGCGCGGTTCTGGAAATGGATGACCGTGGATTTATTCCTGAGCTCAGTGTTTGGGCAACCAATCCTTTTTAAATACTTTTGAGCCAAATCAATCGACTGGATGATCATCCTTCTTTCCCCTGCAAAAACACTGGATTTCGAAACACCGTTACCAATCCTGCAGAAAAGTGAACCCATTTTTCCGAAACAATCTCAGCGTCTTGTCAATCACCTGAAGAAAAAATCGGCCCGAAGTCTGAAAAAATTGATGGACATCAGCGATGACTTGGCGGAACTCAATCATCAACGGTTCCAAACCTGGATACAACCTGTTGATTCGAATCAATCCCGTCCGGCAATATTTGCTTTTAAAGGCGACGTTTATCTGGGACTCCGCGCAGAAACTTTCAGCGAGAATGATCTGGAGTTTGCGCAGGAACACCTGAGAATACTTTCCGGATTGCACGGAGTATTGCGACCGTTGGATCTGATTTTACCATACAGACTCGAAATGGGAACCTCGTTGAAAGTAACACCCAAAGTGACCAATTTGTACAAATTCTGGGGAGATTCAATCGCCCGTCACCTGAAATTGGAAATGCAGGAGAACGATTCCAAAGGATTAATCAATCTCGCATCCGAAGAGTATTTCAAAGCTGTTAAAACCAAACAGATTGATCGCGATATCATTACCCCGGTTTTTTACGACTGGAAAAACGGTGATTACAAAATGATTGGTTACTTTGCAAAGAAAGCGCGGGGAATGATGGCGGCATTTGCAATTCGTGAAAAAATTACGCTACCCGAGCAACTGAAATCCTTCAACGAAGAAAATTATACTTTTAACGATCGTTTATCAAAAGAAAACAAGTGGGTTTTTACCCGCGAACAAAAAGAATAATCTAAAAACCAAAACAAAGTAACATGAAACGAATACTATTCTCACTAACCGCCACAATGGTACTGATGACGGCCTGTGCCCAAACCGATGGAAACGACAAAAAAAAGAAATCGGGCAAAAATGAACTCACAACTGAAATGGACTCTGTAAGCTATGCAATCGGGTTGTCGGTAGCATCAAGCTTGAAAGGACAGGGAATTGAAATGAATCCCGAAGTGGTTCGACAAGCTGTTCAAAATGTGAACAGTGAGGCCGAACATCCGTTTACAGCGGAAGATGGCGATATGCTTGTTCGAAACTACATGCAAAAGCAAATGGCTGTAAAGCAGGAAGAGAACAAGAAAAAAGGTGTAGAATTTCTGGCTGATAATGCTGAAAAAGATGGTGTTCAGGTTACCGAAAGCGGCTTGCAATACCGCGTAGTTGAAGAAGGCGAAGGAGAAAGTCCTACCGCTACCAGTCAGGTAAAAGTGCATTATCACGGAACCCTGATTGACGGAACTGTATTCGATAGTTCAGTAGAGCGAGGCGAGCCAATAACGTTTGGTTTGAATCAGGTAATCAGAGGCTGGACCGAAGGTGTTCAGTTGATGAAGACCGGTGCCAAGTACGAATTTGTTATTCCGTCTGAACTTGCTTATGGAGCACAAGGTTCCGGACAAATCGGACCTGATGAAACATTGATTTTCGAAGTGGAATTGCTCGAAGTATTGCCTCCCAAAGCAGCAGGTCAACCTGGACAGCCAGGTCAACCCCAACGTTGATCCCACGAATTGTATTAGAAAATATTAAGAGGTCTTCGGACCTCTTTTTTTTGCGCTCTATTTTAGAGATTCGTCTAGAAATTCTCCAGTAGTTCGATGCGCTTTTCGATGGGTGGATGCGTGGCAAACAGTTGGGTTAGACTGAAAAAACTACCGGTTTTATCTTTTTTAGGTTCGTTTTCGATGAACATTTGCTTAACGTCATCGTTCACATTCAATTGATGATTGCCTGCTATTTTACGAAGCGCACTGGCCAAAGCTCTTGGGTTTTTGGTCATGTCGGCAGCACCTGCATCAGCGAGATATTCTCTTTTACGCGACAAACCGAATTTGAATAAAAGCGATAATAAATAAGCTACAACGGCAAGCGCCAGAGCAATGAGCATTGCGTTTCCAGAGCCTTTGTTGTTGCGACGACTGCTGCTGCCAATGCTTCGGTAAAAAAACGAACGCATCAGAATCTGCACGGCAAAAGAGAATATTCCGACAAAAACGATGGAAATAATCAGGAGTCGTACATCCCGATTTTTGATGTGGCAGAGCTCGTGTGCAATTACACCTTTTAGTTCTTCGTCGTTTAATTCATTGATAATTCCGCGCGTGAGGGTTACGGTAAAAGTTTTCTCGTTGATACCGCTGGCAAAGGCATTGAGGGCATTGCTTTCTATCACATTCAGTTTCGGCATCGTCATGCCTTCGCTCATACAGAGATTCTCGGTAAGGTTGTATACCCGCATATTTTCTTTGCGCTCCAGACTTTGGGCTTTGGTGGTAGCCTTAATCATCGAAGTATTGAAGAAATAGGCGATCAGAAACCAAACTATTACCACTGATGAAACAATCGGAATGGTATTCAGGAATAAATCGTTTGTTGAGGAAACAGGGTCACCGGTAGTGCGATCCACTCCGGCGAAATAGATAAATGCCCAGACCGCTGCAAATATCAGCAACGGGAAGGCAATCAAATACAAAACCGACTTTCGGTTGTTGCTCGCAATTTGTGAATGTATTCCTACGTAGTCCGCCACGGCAGATTAAAAATTAACATCCGGTCGTTCTTCCAGTACCTCGCGGTCGGCACCCACATCAAACATCGGTTGCTCTGTGAATCCGAACATGCCCGCCAACAGGTTGTTTGGAAAAGTTTGAATGGCAGTATTCAGTTCCCGGGTTGCGGAATTAAAGAATCTGCGAACCGCGGCGAGTTTGTTTTCGATATCCGAAATCTCGGTTTGGAGGTGCATAAAGTTCTGGTTCGCTTTCAAATCCGGATAAGCTTCTACCTGCACGTTCAATCCCCCAAGAGCGCGTGTGAGTTCGTTTTCAGCCTTAACTTTTTCATTAACACCTGTAGCTTGCATTGCATTCGAACGGGCTGCGGTAATTCGGGTAAGAACACCTTCTTCGTGTTTCATATATCCTTTCACCGCTCCGATCAATTGAGGAATGAGGTCATGGCGCTGTTTCAGTTGAACGTCGATATCGGCAAAGGCATTTTCACGGCGCAAACGCAGTTTTACCAGTCGGTTGTAGATACTCACCAGCCAGATGGCAAGTACTACCAATATTCCTATTGCAATAAGCATGTACATAGTGGTTTTGTTGAAAAGTGAATGTAATCATTTTTCCAGATTTCCGCATTTCAATAATGATGAGCGGACTTCGAAATAGGTGATTGGTTGGTCGGGATTAAATCAGGTTCAGGATGGTGAATAGAGAAACACAGAATTTTGGCCGTAAGGGTGTCGTTTTTAAGATTCCAATTATAATGTTATAAAAGGTACTGTAGCAGTAGGCAAAGAATACAATTTTCGTACTCAACAATTAGGAGCTTAAATCAAATATTAGATTGACCAGCTGTTTCGGAAATGGTACATTGCCGTTATTATTACACCATTAACCAAACCACAATCGTTTCGTTCAGGTCACCATGCTTTTAGTAGAGCAGAACTATTGGTTGACTACGTATTCCTTTAACCAACCAACTCAATCATATGAAAAATTTTCTACAAGGACTTGTTTTGAGCATTTGCCTTTTTTCCTTCTCAACAGGCAATTCACAAGGATTTCTGCAACAAGTTCAATTCGGTGACGCGACGGCATTCGAATCTATCAGGTCCCATGAGTTGTTTACAATTTCGGGGAATGTAGGAGTTAATACCCCGGATATAAACAGGGTAGTTTCGAATGGAAATATTCTACAAATCAATCCTCTGGTTTTAGAAAATTTACTCAGTTCCAATCAAGAGCGCCAAGTAATCACGATTCCCCTGGAAGATGGGCAACTTGAATTCTGGCTGGTTAAATCTCCGGTAGTAGGCAGCGAATTTGCGCTGTACGCGGCTTCTGATAGACAAAACCCATATACAAACTACAAAGGAAAACTATACTGGGGACAAGTAAAGGATCATCCCGGATCTTTCGTCTCAATTGCCCTGTCAGATGAGGAAGTAATCGGTTTTTTCAATATTGATGGAGAAGATTTCACGCTGGGCAAACTCGAAAATTCGGAGCAGCACATTTTATACAAAAACGACGATTTGTTGATAACCAATGAGTCGGGATGCGCCGTGGATGAACTACTGCACAACAAAAGCGAGCATCGCAGCCATACGTCCGGCGGAAGCAGAGATGCCGACAACTGTGTCAATATGTACGTTGAGGCCAATCACAACATATACCAGGACAAAGGGTCGGTAGCAGCTACCACCAATTACGTGCTCGGGCTGTTCAACCAGGTGGGGATTTTGTACGCCAATGAATTGATCAATTTTTCTGTTTCTGAACTTTTAGTGTGGGACGTTCCCAGTCCCTATAGTGGCCCTGATTCCGGAGACTACCTTGTGCAGTTCCGAAACGCGCTGGGCGGGAGTTACAACGGTGATCTGGCTCATCTGGTGGGTTATGGTGGAGGTGGTGGTGTCGCATACCTCGACGTTTTATGTGTTCCCTATTGGGGAGTTGGCTACAGCGGCATAAATTCCGGATACAACAACGTGCCGACCTACAGTTGGTCGGTGATGGTGGTGACCCACGAGATTGGTCATAACCTTGGTTCTCCCCATACTCACAGCTGTTCGTGGAATGGTGATGGAAACCCGGCCATTGACGGCTGCGGTCCGGAAGAGGGATATTCCGAAGGATGTGAAGGTCCGTTGCCTTCGGCCGGAACCATCATGAGTTATTGCCACCTGGTCGGTGGCGTCGGTATTGACCTCTCCCTTGGATTTGGAACACAACCCGGAGACTTGATTCGTGGAAATGTTTACGACGCGACTTGTCTCGGTGATTGCATTCATATCGACGATTGCCAGGATCCTTACAATTTGTCTGCGGACAATATTACTGATACTGAAATTGAATTGAGTTGGGGTTCGGGTGGCGTGGCTACCAGTTGGGATGTCGAATATGGTCTTGAAAATTTCATTCCGAGCGGCACACCATCGGTGTCGGGTGTGGGCAATCCATACCTCGTCTCCGGTTTGAACCCCAATATGGTCTATGATTTTTACGTGCGCGGAATATGTGATGGCGGGGAGTTCAGCGATTGGGTAGGCCCCTTGACTGTCACAACACTTGCTATTTGTCCGATCCCGGAACTCCTTACCGCAGACAATACAACCACCACCTCTCTTGAATTGAGTTGGAATCAACTACTTTCCGCAAACTCCTGGGATATTGAATACGGCATTTCTGGGTTTATTCCAACCGGTACACCCACCGAATCGGGGGTTTCCAATCCGCACACCATAAACGGGTTAACCAGCGGTGCGAGTTATACCTTCTACGTACGAGCCAATTGCGATGGCGGTGAACAAAGTGGATGGAGCGAACCAGCAACGTTTAGTGTGTTATGTGATGGAAACTATACCATTCCATTTACTGAAACATTCGAAACCTCTTCCGTGAGTCGATCGTGCTGGACCCAATTCATTGAATCATGGGGAGAGCAAGGAGGTTCTGGTGGAGAGGGAGAGCTTTGGACCTATCAGCAAGGATCGAGTGGAGGTGCGATCAATGACGCTCACGAAGGAGTCTTCAATGCACGATACGTTAGTTACTCTCCTTCTGGTGCAGCTTCTCCCATTGCAAAACTAATATCACCGGAGCTCGACCTGTCAGGATACGATATGGTAGAACTGTCATTTTTTTACGGTCAGGAAGTCTGGTTTGGCGACCAAAATGAATTAAAAGTGTACTACAAATCCAGTCCGCAAGCCAGCTGGACGGAGTTGGCTCATTTTACGGATAATGTAGATTCATGGACGCAATTTGTGATTCCGCTGGAGAATTTTTCTTCTACCTACCGTATTGCCTTCGAAGGTATCAACAACTGGGGGCACGCCAATGTGGTCGACCAGGTAGAAGTGCGTCCGATTCCTTACACCAACCTTCAGGAGACCGCTTGTGACAGCTTCATCCTTAACGGAGAAACTTTTACCGAAAGCGGCTTCTATACCCAAACCCTGGTAAGTACCGGTGGCGGAGATAGCCTGGTTTATCTGAACCTCACAATATTGGAATCTACTTCTTCGAGTTTAACGGTAAGTACGTGCGGCGAGTTTAACCTCAATGGAACTGACTATTCCGAAAGTGGACAGTACACACAGGTCATTCCCAATGCGGTAGATTGCGACAGTACCATTACCCTCCACCTGACAATAACCGGAGAACTCGATGATTGTGGCGAATGCATTGCCGGAGGGGAAACAGATCCTGACTGGAACCAAAGTTGTGCCGATTGTAATGGTGATCCCAATGGCTCGGCTTTCCTCGACAACTGCAACGACTGCGTCGGTGGCAACACGGGCGAAGAGGCCTGTGTTCAGGATTGCAATGGTGAATGGGGTGGAACGGCATTCCTTGATAATTGCAATGATTGTGTGGGTGGTTCAACCGGCAATGACTCCTGCACAGCTGATTGTAACGGCGACTTCGGCGGAACGGCCTATTTGGACAACTGTAATGATTGTGTTGAAGGAAACACTGGACTTGACCCATGTATCGCTGATTGCAACGGTGACTTTGGTGGAACAGCTTATTTGGACAATTGTAACGACTGCGTCGAAGGAAACACCGGTCTTTTACCCTGTATTGCGGATTGTAATGGCGACTTCGGCGGAACGGCCTATCTCGACAACTGCAACGAATGTGTAGAAGGTAATACCGGCTTCGAACCCTGTATCGCGGATTGCAATGGTGACTTCGGCGGAACGGCCTATGTGGACAACTGTAATGATTGTGTTGAAGGAAACACCGAACTTTTACCCTGTATCGCTGATTGCAACGGTGACTTTGGTGGAACAGCTTATTTGGACAATTGTAACGACTGCG
>CAZJLZ010000449.1:0-4022 GCA_964546775.1 uncultured Cryomorphaceae bacterium
ATTTTATTCTTCGCCTTTTTCCAGTTGCCATTTCAGAAAACCAATCGGCTGGCATGGTTATTATTGCTGATGCAGGTTATTTTCTTTGGTTCATTGAATCTGTTTTTATAAGTGTTGCTACCTTCGCTCTTCTATTTTACACCATTCTATCTTACCGGAAATTCCGGCATATCGAGAATAATTTAATCTAAACTTCAGCACTATGAGACTTGCTTTTATTACAATTCTAATTCTTTCAATTTCAACCGTTGTTCAGGCCCAAACACAACCCGCTTTGCGTGCCGACACGCACATTGATAAAAGTAAAATGTTGGATGAGAGATATCCCAAAATTACTGTGAACGACACCAAATGTCGATTTGATTACGTTGCCGTACGACCTGGCCAGGATTCACAATATGAGCTGGAAATAAATTTTGCCCGCGATTGTGACGGACATTCGTCCCTCAACTTATCTTTTAACGATCTTCAGGAAGCAATTCTTGTTAAAAATCTTATGCTGACTGAAAACGATTACGAGTTCTTCAATCTGAAAACTTCGGAAAGCAAAACTCCTGATTTTGAGATCATATATAAAAGTAAACACTAGTCCTTTACAAGGCCCGGTTTCACAACCATCGGTCTCCAACAAATTACCGTTCATCTTTTAATTACTTCGGTAGTGTATGTAACGGATATTCTTTTTAACTTCAGGTCTTCTAACCAAAATAAAAATTTCATTATGAAAAAAACACTACTCTTAGGTGTTGCATGTCTGATAATGAGTGTTTCAAATGCTCAGGTAGATTGCAACATCTCCAATATTCAAGGTGGATTTGCAGGTGGGTATCTCAATTGGGTACTGGATGAATCCGGTATCTTTGCATTTATAGACCCGGGCGACGACTATACGCTGGGTGAAGGATGTGGAGCAACCTATCCGTATACCATTGAAAACGTAACTTTTACTCTTGCAGACGGATCTGTGTTTACCGAAGGGGGTGATGGAATAGGTACATTCTCCTACGAACTCAATGTTTACGAAATGGTAGATGGTGATCCGTGTAACGGTCCCGGAGCATTGATCGGCGGTAGCGGAGAAATAATCGTAGAATTAGATGGTGCAGGGTTTAACGCCCAGGACATTGATCTGAACATAGATGTATTTGATGCATTTTTTATCAGTTATGAACCCATTTCCTGGACTGGAGAATTAGACGAAGTTCCTTCTATTTTATGGGATGCTGAAGATCGACCGCTGTGCCAGCAGTTTTTTACCAGTGATGGTGGAACGACTTATGAAGATCACACCGATTTCATCACTGATGGTGAAACAGGATGGGCTGATTTCAATATTTTTGGTTCGTCTGAAAGTGGTTCCGGCGGCGCTTGCGAAGCAGGAACCATTGATGACACAACAGCGTTGGTATTGTGTCCGGACGAAAGCGGAACGTTTAGTGTAACCGGGCAGGAAGTTCCTGTTGGTGGAGGCTATGCCTTAACCTTTGTTCCATCTGCTACCGGCACCGGAGCTTTGGCCGATACATTCAACCTTACAGGTATCAGCTTACCTTATAGCTTCGATTCAGATTTAAACGGTGTGCTCAGCGCAAATTCCTTTCCAATGTTCGAAGGAGAATGGTACATTTTCGGGATTGTGTATGAAAACCCTGACTCAGTAGCAAACACAGTTTGTTCTATTACTGAAGACTTCATTTCAGTGACATTCTTATCGGAAGATGACCCTGAATGTGCACCAGGAGATGAATGTACTGACTGGGTGAATCCAACTTCAACAACTGGTTGGGGTGATTTCAATATTGAATTCGGTGGTGCGCCTTGTAATGATGGTGACGGATGTCCTTTTAATGAAATAACAGGCTTTGAAGTATGGCAAAGCGAAGCATATATTCTGGACAATGTACAAATCGGCGGTAGTTACACTTTCAGCCACTGCAATGGTGACGGCGCAGGTTCCTGGATTCCTGAGTACACAATTATAGCTCCGAGCGGTGCGATAGATGCATCCGGAGCCGGTGACGGTGATGGTTGTTCAATAACCTGGATTGCAACTGAGGAAGGTACTTACTTTATCGTTGTTAATGAAGCTGGTGCTTGTGGAGTTGAAGGAACGGATGACAACGGATTTCCGGCCATTACCTGTAATGGAACCCCTCTTTGTGAGCCTCAGGGTGAGGAATGTACTGATTGGGTGAACCCATCCCCGACTACCGGCTGGAGTGACTTCAATACCGAATTCGGTGGAGCCCCTTGTAACGACGGCGATGGCTGTCCATTTAATGAGATAACTGCATTTGAAGTCTGGCAAAGTGAAGCTTACGCTCTGGACGATGTTCAAATTGGTGGAAGCTACACCTTCAGCCATTGCAACGGTGACGGTGCAGGTTCATGGATTCCTGAATATACCATCATTGCCCCTAGCGGTGCTATTGATGCATTCGGAGCCGGTGACGGTGATGGATGCTCTATAACCTGGACGGCAACTGAAGAAGGTACCTACTTTATCGTAATCAATGAAGCAGGTGCTTGTGGCGTTGAAGGAACGGATGATAACGGATTTCCTGCCATTACCTGTAACGAAACACCCGATTGCGGTCCGACCACAGACTGGTGTGACGAAGCTGTTGAAGGCCCCTGGACCAATTTTAATTCAGAATTCGATGGTGCACCAACACCCGACAGCGAAGGGAACTGTGAAACTTTCGAAATTACTGGATTTGAAGTATGGGCTAGCGAAGCATATTTGATGGATAACATAACCACAGGAGTTGAATATACTTTCAGCCATTGTAACGGAGATGGTGCCGGTTCATGGGTTCCTGAATATACCATCTATGCTCCAAGTGGTGCAGTTGATGCATATGGACCGGGTAACGCCGATGGATGCTCTATATCCTGGGTGGCTACCGAAACAGGAACATATACCATCGCCATCAATGAGGCAGGAGCTTGTGGAATTACCAATATTATCGACAACGGTTTCCCGGCAATTACTTGTAACGGAAACGTTTCCGTTGAAGAGACTGCTGCTCTTGACTTCTCTGTTTTCCCGAATCCAAACAATGGTCAATTCGTAATTGATTTCAGCGGAGAAAGCGGAATGGCTCAAATTGATGTACTGACTGTAAGCGGTAAAACCGTCGTTTCAGAGCAACGTATGCTGAACAGCAATACACAACTCGATATCGATCTTGGAAATGATGTAAGCGGAATGTACTTCGTTCTCATCACCATGAATCAAAACAGCACTGTTCTCAAAATAATTGTAAACTAAACTGAATTCAGTGTGTAGATTTATAACCCCGACCAAATTGGTCGGGGTTTTTTTATGTAGTATCCTGTCGTCAAATCTCCATCTTTCTTTACTAAAAATACGGTTCACAATTCTGCGCATGAAAAAGACCAGCCGCATCGCGAACTGGTCTAAACTGTAGAGAACAACTCACCCTTTCTTCTAGGTGCCCAACTGTTGTAACTTGATCAGGTTAAGCGCTGAACCTGCCCTGAACCAGTCAATTTGTTGTTTGTTATAAGTATGGTTCGTCTTGATTACATCCTTCGTTCCATCTGAATGAGAAAACTCTATGTGGATGGGTTTACCGGCACCCAACTCATTCAAATCTACAAAGTTGATAATATCATCTTCGCGGATTACATCGTAGTCCGTTTCGTTGTCAAAAGTCAGGGCCAACACACCTTGTTTCTTCAGATTTGTTTCGTGAATCCGCGCAAAGGATTTCACCAATACAACCCGAACGCCCAGGTGACGCGGTTGCATCGCTGCGTGTTCCCTTGATGAACCTTCACCATAATTGCTATCTCCCACAACGATGGTATCAATACCGGCTTCTTTATAAGCTCGTTGCACAGCAGGCACTTCAGCTTCTTCACCGGTTATCTGATTTTTTACAATCCCCGCTTTATCGGTAAAGTAATTGATTGCACCGGTAAGCGTATTGTTCGCAATATTGTCTAGATGACCCCGATATCGTAACCACGGACCCGCCATTGAAATATGATCG
>CAZJLZ010000450.1:0-6886 GCA_964546775.1 uncultured Cryomorphaceae bacterium
AGCAATCAGCAATATCGGTAGCAATAGTGTTTTCATTCTGTTTAATTAAAATGGTGCTCCGTCATTGATCCACTCTTCTATCATATCGATTTCACATTGTGGCAATTGTGGTGAATTGTAAGGCATTGGAGTTGCGTCGCCTGTGTGCTTTATCGCATCCAGAAGTGGCCCATTCTCTGCCTGATTCTTTATTTGCTCATAAGTCAACAACTCCAAGTTGGTTTCTGCGTGATTTCCGGAATGACAACCCTGGCATCTGTTGGCAATCAGGCTTCCAATTGCCGATTGATAAGTGATGTTTTCGGTTACACAGCCTTCGCAGGAGTTGTTGGGTGCCCCTTGTTGAATCCAGGTAAATAGCATGTCGATCTGAGCGTCGGTAAGTGGCTCATAAGGATCAGGCGGCATTTGCGGGTCGTTTTCAACAATTACTTCGTACAGTTCATTGTCATTCCAATCGTCGTCGAAAATATCGAGGTCTTCTACGATGTCGTCGTAATTGTCAAGGGTAACACCGTCTTCGTTAGTTCCGGAATCATGGCATCCTGAAAAACCACAGCGCGCAGTGAAGAACGGAAGTATATCTTGTTGAAAGTAAATAGTATCTGGATCACAATCTTCGCCTACTGGTGGAGGATCAAACGGAGTGCCAGGACCTCCTGGTATTCCTCCGTCAATCGGATCCGGAATTTCATGCTTACAAGCACCTAAAGTGATGGTAAGAAGAAGGCTTGTTAAAAGGATCAATCTGTTCATGACTCTGAATTTCGATACTAAGGTATGGTGTGTTTTAGGCATATCATATTTAAACTATCTGAAACCGAAAAATTGAATACTGAAACGGAAATCATCCGCTTTAATTTTAAAGGTGTTTATTCTTTGATTCGGTATGCAAGAGCTTTAAGTGTTGAACCAATAAACAGTTCTTTTGTTTTGGCTTGTGCAACATCAAGTTCGAATCGCAGATGTTTTTCTTTGGTGATAAAATTAATGGCGGAACCGAGTTCAAGGCCATCGCTGCAATTGGAAATAAGAAGGACGCTGGCATTTTCTATGACGTGGCTGACCTCAATTAACAGATTTGTTTTCTGACCATCAACATAAACAATATTGCACCTGGAAATAGTTTCCTTCCCCGGTTGAAAAATGACTTCCACTTGCTGACGTCCGATTCTTTTGCTCATAAGGAAATCAGCTATTTGCGCGAATGTAGTGGTGTCTCCGAAATATCCGACTGTGAAAGCACCCTTCTTGCAGTCTTGTGGCCAGTCAATTAGTTTTGCAAAATTGTAGATATAGCTTGCTTTTTTATATGCCGGCGTTGATTCGCTATAACCAATTTGTCCTGTTGCATTGATACCATTCAATAACCATAGAAATGACATCAGAAAATTCAGACCGAATGTTTTAAGTGGGGACGATGCTATGTTTTTAATAAAATCCATACATCTTCGTGCTCTCGGGAAGTGGATGAAAAATCAAATATTTCTCCAGGCTTGAATATAAAGTACGTGAAAGAGGTCAACTAAATGAACAGAATCAGGCTCAAATGGAAAATCAACAATCTGAAAGCGAAAAAACGAAATGTTGTAGTTACAGCGATGGTGTCGAAAGCTTCATTTACCCTCAAGCCATCGTTTGAACACCGGTGATTTCTCGGTCCCAACAATTAAAAGGTCGTCAGGGGCAGGAGGAATTGTTTTGATGCGCACTCTACCTTTGGAATACTGATGCATACTGTCTATAGCGTCGAGACCTATGATCAGGCTGCGGTTGATCCTGAAAAATTGTCCGGGATCCAATTCGTTTTCGAGTTGTTCTAGGCTCTGGTCCACCGGAAAATGCTTGCCCGTTTTATTGACCAGGTAGTTGATTTTGTTTTCAGTATACGCGAAAGCAATTTCATCACTTTCAAGCGTATTGTAGCGGGTTCCAATTTTAATCAGGAAGCGCTTTCGTTTTTGATTTTGCCGTCGTTCGATGGCTTCGGCAAGTGCGTCATAGTCAATGGAGACAGGATGGATGCCCGGATCCCGTTGATCCACCCTGTTCAACGCGTTTCGCAGGTCATCTTCACCGATAGGTTTTAACAGGTAATCAATGGCATTCATTTTAAATGATTCGATGGCGTACTGATTATATGCAGTAGCAAAAATCACCGGACATTGTGGCGGGTGTTCCTTAAACAGGTCCAGAGACAAACCATCACCCAATTCGATGTCGCTGATGATCACATCCGGTTGATGAGCGGGTAAAATGAGTTTCCCTTCCTCCACAGACTGAACTTCTGCCAATACTGAGATCCGCGGAGAAATATTGTTGAGCTGTCTTTTCAGACGCTGCAGGCTAGGTGTTTCATCTTCAATGATAACTACTGTTAATCGCATTTTACTAGAGGTATGGTTACATTGAAAATACCAAAGCTTTTTTCAATTACAAGATCTTTTCCCGTCAGAATCTGTAGACGGTTGGATAAGTTATTCAAACCTAGTCCTGTGGACTCTACAGGTGAAGTTCTCAACTGAAGATTGTTGGATACTTTGAGTACAAAACCTTCTGTTTTGATAGTGATCCGGAGTGGAGATGCTTTTGAAAGCTGATTGTGCTTAACGGCATTTTCTATGAGAATCTGAAGTGTGAGTGTAGGTATTTGGCAGTGTAATTTTGAGGGTTCAACATCTACTTCGTAAATCAGGTTTTCACCGTACCGGGATTGCTGCAGAAAGATAAAATCCGAAGCGAGTTGTAATTCGCGCTCCAACGAGTTGGTGTCGCTGTCCTGGCTGGTGAGGATTTCACGAAAAAAGGCGGAGAGCTTTTCAGTATAGTATTCAGCTTTTTTGGGATCATCCGGTATCAGTGCAGCGAGTGTGTTGAAACTATTGAACAAAAAATGAGGATTAATCTGATTTTTAAGCACCTCGAATTGTGTTTGAATACGTTCGGATTTTAAGGACATGGAAGCGGCCATCCTTCGGTCACGCCAACGAATTGCTGCAAAAAGAAGAGTTGCAAACAGGAATACCGCCAGTACCACAAACCAACTCTGGAAATAATAGGGAGGAGCAATGTTAAAGGAGTAGTTCGTCTGGTGAACAGGATTCATAGTAGGCCCGAACAGCGTGCGCAGTTCCAGATTATATTTTCCTGGTGACAACTTAGCAAAATGCAATTCCTTGTCTACCACACTTCGCCAGGTTGTGTCCAGTCCAACCATACGGTATTCACTGACAACTGGTCGAAATGGGTCATGCCAGACGGAGCGCAATCTAAAACTCAGAACTTCTGCATTGTGTCCAAATGATGACTGGGTCTTAAAATCCACAAGTTGGCGATTGACAAAAAGCTGCACAATTTCCGTTTCGGGGCGATATTGACTCTTTAAGGCTCGTGCTTCTATGAGCACAAGTCCGTTGACACTGGCCAACCATAAATCTCCATCGGAATCAACGGCTGAGATGTTTTGATATTCACTGGCAAATAAGTCAGGAGCACCGAGTAATTCATGCGCAGTGTGTTCATGAGTAATATCGTATAACGCATGGTCAGAAATCAATCCGATATTACCGGAAGGCGAAGAAAACAATCGGTAGGCCCCAAGCATAGCCAGTTGATCGTTCAGAGAATGATTCAGAAATTTTCCGTTTTCGAATTGGAACAATCTCGAATCGGTAGTAAGACACCAAACTCTATTGGCAGAATCGAATTCAATACTGACAATTGAATGAAAAGTGGTATCGTTTGAATGTATAGTGGTATCATTCGCAATGGCGGCCCGTAAGTCCATTCCATCATTTACAAACATAGATTCTCCCTGACTTCCGACGAATAGGGTTCCATCAGATTTGGCTTTCAGACAATAGACGTATCCTGGAGATCCGCTCAAGCTGTGCAGTTCTGGTTGTGTTTTGCCGGAAACCGATTGAACGCCGGACATAGTGGAAATCCAGATGTTGTCATCACCTTTGGCAATATCGAGAATGCTATTGTTGTCAAGACCATTGCCTTCGTGCAGGTGGGTCAATAAATTATTGCTCTTGAGATCGAATACAAAGAGACCATCTCCGAATGATCCAGCCATCAACCGATTGTCTTTTTCGGCCAGGCTTATGATGGGGAAAGTACTTGAGGACGGTAATGCAATGGTCTTTATTACATGTACCATTCCGGAGGTGTTGGAAATTTCAATAATACTATCTTGTTTTGCTGCCCAGATATTGCCATCCGGAGAGGCGCATACAGCCGTAATTCCGGTCAAAGATGTTTGATCTATAAAGTTATGCAGCGAATAATTTCCCGGTACCAGTCGAAGACCTCCGTCCGATGTCCACACCATCAAATATCCTTCATGAACCCCGATTACGTCAAGTACGGGTGAATTCGTGAAATCAGCAATCATCTGAAGAACCATGGAATCTTTCGATTGCTCTTTTAGCCGGTATATAGTGGATTCATCTTCCAGAACCCAAAGTTGTTCCAGCGCTCTGAATAGTTTTCCGTGCTTAATTCTGATATTCGGGTTCAGCACTTCGGATTCAGATTGATTGGCCTTAATTTTCACCAACCCAGTGGCGTCGCCGAGAACATAAAGTTCGCTTTCGGAGGAGTCTGCGGGCATTAGACTGCGGTAAAGGTCGTTGTGCGGATGAACCGGATCCTGTATGCGAATAGTTTGGGTCGCTTCATTTATTTCAACACGATCGAGGCCTCTGTCACTGGCAATGGTGGCCATTCCCAAAGAAAAATCATAGTAGAGATCGTTTATATAAGAATCGCTCAATTTGGTTTTTACTGAGTTTATTTTTCCCTCCGGCGATCGCAAATAAACACCATTTCCTGCGGTACCAAAAAGCAACGAACCGTTGTTACAGACCGCGATTTGTCCAATGGATACGTCGGTTATTGAATCCTGAAATAGTATTTCCTGACGGAGGAGTGACACAAGTGTGAACCTGCCTGAAGTTTGACCAATCAACAAGGAGTCACCCGATACGATCATTTTACTGACCGAAATATCATTGGGTAGCCAGGACATTTCAATCAAGTCGCGGCCGTCAAACCGAAAAAAGCCGTGGTTGGTCGCAAGGTATATCAATTGGTTTTTATCCGACGCTACTGCTTGCAATACAACTTCCGGGTGCCCGTAGTACAGCGAAATTTCAATCGGCTGCCGTTGTGCTTGAAGTAGCGTTGATGAGGCAATCAACCAAAACAACAAGCCATACCATTTTGAATTATTCCGCATCGAACCAAACATCTAGGGTGACTCGTATTTCAGAGGCTATTTTCTGGCTGACCAATCTGGGAATTTTAATATTATGATCAGTAACAGGAACGATAAATTCAGAATGAACATACCATTGATTTTCTACTCTGCTTATTTCCGCAGTAATTAAACGCTCTACCGATTCTCCGTGAATCGTGAGCTGGCCTTTGGTTCGCACTTCGCGAGGCGTTCCAGTAGCTGATTTCCACGACTCGATCATCTTACCCGTATACGTAGCATTCGGAAACAACTTTGATTCCATGTAATTTTCATTGAAATGTATGCGTTGGAGATCACTGTTGAATCCAAGAAATGAGGTCATTGGAATAGAGAACGCAAACTTGCCACTAACTGTGTCAATGACAGCGAGTATTTCTGAAGAAGTCGCTTCAATCAATTCAAGAGGTGCATCGCTAATAAAATGCACAGTTCCTTTTTTCAATCGCAGAACATTTTCAGTATTGGTTTGGCCGGATGAAATAGTAACTAAGAAAACTATGAAAAAACAGAGCAACGAAATTCTGAAGGCAAATGGTGAAATGAAGAGCATCATACGGCTGAAGGCTTTTACAAATTTAACAGGAATTGTACACCCATTACGAAAGTGTAAATATTGACCAATTGACTTGTGCATTTTGTCTATTTTTGTGCCGCTAAATCAATTTTAGTGCCGGGCCTTATAGCCCAGTTGATCCCGTGAAATCACAAATCTTTGATTTGTTTATTACACGAGGATCCACGAAAAAAGATGAAATCCTAGATTTCTGTTTTTTCGTGATTAGAGCACTAAAATAGAGTGCTGGCAGTGGTAAGTTTTTGGGCCTATAGCTCAGTTGGTTAGAGCACCTGACTCATAATCAGGTGGTCCCTGGTTCGAATCCAGGTGGGCCCACGAAGTGGGAAAAAGGGATTGCCTGAAAGGGCGATCCCTTTTTGTTCGTGAAACAAACACGCTGGATGAGAAGTTTATCCTGCTTGTGCTGAGCGTAGTCGAAGTAAGCAGTGAGGTACGAACGAGTCGAAGGGAAGAATGGCGATCCCTTTATTTAGCAAAAATGTAGTATATAAAAAAGCCGGATCCATAAAGGAACCGGCCTTTCAAAAAATCCAAAGGATTTATTTTGATTTTACTATTTGTTTGGTTGCGACCCTGGTTGCCCCATCGTAAACAGAGATCATGTACATCCCAGGGCTCACACCTCTGATATCGATTGTTTCGCGGAGTGAGTTCACAGTGCTTTCCAGTACCAACCGGCCGGTCATATCGGAAAACTGGAAAGTCAGTGTATTTCCCGACGAATAATCATGATTCAGTTGAATAGTCAGTTCATCAACAGCCGGATTCGGATAAATACTAATGTCATGGTTGGCAATGTCTTCAGTAGAGGTTGGTCCATCAATGTACACGCAATAGTCTTCAGTTTCACCGTATTCAAATTCTTCACAAGCTGTGGGAGGAGGTGCCTCGCCCCATGCCCCACCAACATATTTCATTGCAATTCGCATGCGAGTTGAACCAATCATAGCCGTTTCCGGAATCGTAAAACTTCCTGAAACTGCACTGGGACTCCCTGCTCCCGAGTCGTAAACCATTTCAGATTCAGCAAATACACCATCCTG
>CAZJLZ010000451.1:0-11380 GCA_964546775.1 uncultured Cryomorphaceae bacterium
ATTCATTCTGATGATTCTGCATATAGGCTTCGGAAGTGCATTGATATTCGGCGGAATGATCGTTCTGGCCTTTATTTATTTTCCGATGGGTTTCGCCTTCTTCAATCTTGTTCGTTTAAAAGACAGTATGAACAAAGAGGCATATCACGAAGTCAATACCAAACGATTCGTGGGTGCAATTGTCGTGGGATTCGGTCTGGGCCTGATTGTTATCGGATCGATGATTAAGTTGATGCTTTGGCCCAATGGATCTATGCTTCTGGCAGGAGGATTGGTTTTTTCAGTACTGGCGCTCATTGACGCCGGCTTCTATTTCAGAACCAAAGTCCGTTACTATATGCGTATCCTTCCGCGGATCGCAATTGTCGGATTTGTAGGTTTGGTGATTTATGCAACTCCCTATTCAACATTTATTGACCTCTACCACGGCAACAATCCAGAATATGCGGCTGTGATGAAAGAATACTGCGAAAACCCAAAAGATAAAACAATAAAAGCCCGGTTGAACGACCTCAAATCGTCGAAGTAGGCTGATCAGAGTAAAAAGGGCTATTTTTCGGCCTCGAGATGAAAAAATTAGCCCGCAGTTTATTGTTCAGTCCAGTTGGTGTTTACATAGCCAAACTGATTCGTGTTTTTTATCGGCCTTCACAAGAACACGTAGGAAAACTAAAGTTTAAAGGTTCTTTCGAATTGACCACTACAGAAGGTGCTCGCTTTCGATTGTACAACAACGCATTTGTCTTTGAAACCCACTTTTTCTGGTTGGGAACAGAAAGCTATAATTGGGAACGCCAAACCAGAAAAATTTGGAACAAACTCTGTCCAAAAGTTTCCACAATTGTGGACATCGGGGCCAACTCCGGAATATTTGCTGTATTGGCAAAAGTGTACAATCCCCTCGCAATTGTCGTGGCATTTGAACCTCAACCGAATATTTTTTATGCCCTCACTCAAAACAATCGTGTAAATGACTTCGATATTCGATGTGAAAACATTGCTTTGTCTAACAAGGCCGGAATGATGCCGTTTTACAATTATGGACCGGAAACTTTCACCGAAGTCAATACCACGGCCGGAAGTTTGAATAAAGAGTGGCGGTCTGACAGACAAACTTCCATCGAAGTAGCAGTCACAACATTAAAAGATTATTGTGAAAAACATCTAATGGAAAGCATTGATCTCATCAAAATGGATGTGGAAACCCACGAATTTAAAGTACTGCAGGGTTATGGTGAAAAGCTTTTTCAACACCGACCCATCATCATTCTTGAAGTACAGGATGAAATTATTGGTACTCAAATCGAGAGTCTGTTGGCTGGTTCGGATTATTTATTTTACAATATTCATGAAACCAATGGCCTTCTCCCGGTGAAACGATTGGGTACCGCGCAGGGGAACCACAATTACCTGTTGTGTCCGCAGGAAAAAAACAACTTGTTGTCTTAACGCCACCGCTGTCGCAACACACATCTCAGCAAAGCGGGCTTAAACAAAAAAGTCCTGAGAAATTACTCCTCAGGACTCACTCTTCGCTCTCGCTCTGTCTTGCTCCCCCTCCTGGGCTTACTTCGACACGCTCGTACCTCGCTCGCTCAGCATAAACTTCTCGCCCAGTCGGTATAATAAAAAGAAAGTCCTGAGACTATTCACCTCAGGACTCACACTGTGTGCTCAATTCTGTCTTGCTCCCCCTCCTGGGCTCGAACCAGGGACCCTCTGATTAACAGTCAGATGCTCTAACCAACTGAGCTAAGGAGGAATTTATAAAGCTGCTCATTTGAGCGACCGCAAAATTAAGTGAAAGATGTTAATTACACAACCCAAGTACACGAATTCTGACAGTTTGTTCTAACCATTTGTATTCGAGATAAAAGCTTCTTGTTTTGGGCTCCAGACATAAATCCATTTCATCGAAGTGTCGATTCTATATGAAGGTATATCTTTGTGCTCCAAATAAAAATTTATGAGCTTGATAAGTGTAGGCACGGTGGCCTTCGATACCATTGAAACACCTTTCGGAAAAAAAGAACGCGTAATTGGCGGAGCAGCCACATACATTAGCCTTGCTGCGTCATTCTATGTGGATTCGTCGAAATTAATTTCGGTGATTGGTGATGATTTTCCGAAAACAACCCTCGATGAAATGGAAAGCCGGGGAATCGACTTGGAAGGACTTCAGATCAAAGCGAACAGTAAATCGTTTTTCTGGGCAGGCAAGTATCATTACGATATGAATGCCCGTGACACACTCGAAACACAGCTCAACGTTCTTGCTGATTTTAAACCTGTTGTGCCGGAATCCTATCAGGATTGTGACGTCCTGATGCTTGGAAATCTCGATCCGGCAGTTCAGCTCAGCGTTCTCAGCCAACTGAGAAACCGTCCACGCCTCGTGGTTCTCGACACCATGAATTTCTGGATGGATATTGCCATAGATGGACTTAAGGAAGTATTGCTCAAAGTAGATGTCCTTACCATTAATGACGAAGAAGCACGACAGTTATCCCAGGAGTATTCTCTCGTAAAAGCAGCGAGAAAAATAATGACCATGGGACCGAAATACCTCATCATCAAAAAAGGTGAACACGGCGCATTGCTGTTTCATGAAGACCGGGCGTTTTTTGCTCCCGCTCTTCCATTGGAGGAAGTGGTAGATCCTACCGGTGCTGGAGACACTTTTGCCGGAGGATTTGTCGGTTATCTGGCTGCCGCACACAATTTGTCATTCGACAATATGAAGCGAGCAATAGTAGTAGGTTCAGCCTTGGCATCGTTTGCTTGCGAAAAATTCGGACCAGAGCGTCTGCTGGAACTTACAAGAAAGGAAATCGACCTACGCGTACAGGAATTTGTAGATCTTGTTGATTTCGATATCGAATTCGTTGGGCAATAAGTTTGAAGTATTTAATACAAACGAAAAGCACTCCGGTTGGAGCGCTTTTTCTGTGCAAGCTATGAGCTTTTAAGGTTTAACTATTTCCCTGACAATCCGTCCGGATTCGGTAAAAATCTCAATCAGGTAGGTTCCTGAAGTCAGATCGCCGACATAAATATTCACAGTTTCCGAAGTACTTACAGAAACTCTGCGAATCTCTTTTCCGGTGATGTCAACAATGCGAATTTCGTTAATTTTTTCATTCGCGGCAAGTGTCACCTGATCAATAAATGGATTCGGATACACCAATATGGTTGATTCCTTTATTTTAGTAACCGATGTAATGCATTCATCACCTGCCATAGTAATGTCAGCTAGATATCTCGGCATAAGTTGGTACCCGCTGTCATATGGTTCTTCATCATCAAACTGACTACCGATTCCTGAAATATGAAACATTCCCTGGGGAGCTGGCTCGTCATATAAATCAACTTCCTCAGAAATCCTGACGGTATGTATGTTGGAAGCATCCTGAACTTGGACATTAAATCCGTTTCCGGCACCGGTCCATTCTGACTCTTCAACCAAAGAAACACACTCTAACAACACCACCTGAGATTCGGTATCTTCATTCAGCGATGTTACAGTTTCAGGAGAATAAGGAGTCACCTCCGATTCAATCAAATCGATTGAATCGGCTTCGAACTGGGTTAATCCATTGAAAAACCCAACCGATCCGAGCACCCGCAAACTATCCCCCTCTTCTACAGTGTACCCCAAGTTTCCAGTAAACCGGAAAACACTAATTCCCGCAGTCGGATCAATCAGCGTGAACTCCAAGCCTGTCGGACGTAAATTCACTCCGTGTACAACTCCCCGGATTTCTCCATAGTCATCCAACAGTTCCGGAACACCGTCCTCATCATTTACACGCAAGGATATGATTTCATAATATGGAACAATTTCGTCGTCATCAGAAATAGTAATGATCATACTTTCAACTCCTATGATCGCTTCGTTGTCAGGATTCTGCAGAGCAAGTTCAATGGTGCGATCGCCGTCTTCAATTTCATTGTTATTGATTTCAATAACCACCGACTGACTTTCTGCTGTTCCTGCAGGAAACACTACCAACTCAGGGGACGTAAATTCAAAATCAACACCGTTTACAGCAGATCCTCCGGTTAGTACCACTTCCACTGAGGTTGCATCTTCATTAGGGTTGGTGATGGTAACAGAAACCTGTACGGTACCATCAACTTCCTCAACAACAAGCGCTGTAGTTTCGAAAGCAAGAACCGGTACATCCAGGATTTCAGGACTATAGGTTCCAATAGGAATGGGTATATCGGCTTCTTCATTCGTCGGAGCTCCTGCGAGCGCATCGATTCCGGAAATAGTCCAGTTCGAAAGAATGAAATCAGAACCGTCCGGGCCGGTACCATCTACGCGGTACGCCCAGCCGTTAAGATATTCCCAGGATTCATCCATATCAACGTATTCAATTTCCCCATATACGTCTTCTTCGAAACCGCCCATAAAAAGCTCAATGGCATCATCGCCATTGATATTGACAGCGTTGGTTACATAATCGGGTTCAAAGCCAAAAAATGCATTGAACTGAGTAGCCTCTGATGCTACGTAAATATAAGTTCCAGCTGAATAGCTATCTGCCGGAAAGGTAAATTCAATTGCATCGCTGCCGCCACCATTATTGGCTGATCCAACGCCATATATACTCATGTCGGGAATATCTTCTACTGCGTACAATTCAATACCTTTTGGGAGCTGACCGGGAAGATTGCCGTCAAAGACCGCGGTTAGGATCAAATCATTTTGAGCCTGAGCCGTTGGGAGGCAAAGCATTAAAGCAATCAAGGAAAAAAAGCAGGGTAAAAGTTTCTTCATTTTAAATGATTTAAGTCGTTACTTCGTGAAAGTATGAAGTTAAGGAATTAAAGTTACAGAGCATTAAAATCCGTCATGGTTCTGGCAATTCCAATGGTACTGAAAGATAGAATGGCGTCTGCGGCAATCTTTTTCCTTTGAGGTAGAATCTGTTGCTGTTCTTCAGTCCATTCGCTGAGTACGTAACTCACCTGTTGACCCTTGCTGAATTCATCGCCAATTCCAAACCTCAATCTGGGATAAACATTGGTACCCAGCAACAAATTAATGCTCTTCAATCCGTTGTGTCCACCATCGCTGCCTTTTGCACGAATACGGATTTTTCCGAAAGGCAATGCGAGGTCGTCTGTGACGATCAGCATCTGCTCTTCATTCAATTTCTCTTTAGTGAGCCAATAGTGTACTGCTTTTCCACTTAGATTCATAAAGGTGCTCGGTTTCAGCAATATCAACGTCCGACCTTTGTGCTTGATTCTGGCCACATCGCCATAGCGCTCGGGCGAAAAAAAAGTGCTGAACTCCCCGGCGAGGGTGTCCAGCACTTTGAAACCTATATTGTGCCGGGTATTCTCATATTCCGGCCCTATGTTACCTAATCCAACTATGAGATACTTCATTGAAGGATGAGATTCAAATTACTCAGCTTTTGCCGATTCGGTAGTTTCAGTTGTACCTTCACTGCCTTCACCGCCTTCTTTAGCTTCCGTTCCTTCTTCTCCTTCCTCGCCTTCTTCCTCCTCGTCTTCAATAACTCCACGAGCTGTTTTGATGGACACGACAACGGCTTCCGGATCCTGCATAATTGTCAGACCTTCCGTATCAAGATCTTTAACTCGCATCTTCTGACCGATTCGCATCTTGGTAATATCCAGAACAATTTCATCGGGAAACTGTGGTGGAAATCCTTTCACAGTCAGCTTACGAAACTGTACAAACAACCGACCCCCGTTTCGTACACCTAAAGCACTTCCGGTGACGCGCAAAGGCAAGTCAATTTTCACAATTTTCTCGTCTGATAATTCCAGGAAATCTACATGGGTTATCCGATCAGTAATTGGATGAAATTGAACTTCTTTGATTACGGCATTGAATTTTTCATTGCCTACCGCCAGATCGACCTGGTGTACTTTTGGGGTTATGATCAGTTTGCTCAATTCGTTGTACGACACATGGAAAGGGGTTTGTTTTTCACCTCCATAGAGTACACATGGTATTCTATCCTGTCTTCGAAGAGCTTTTGCATCTTTACTCCCTACGTTCTCTCGCGGAGAACCGCTCAATGATACATGCTTCATTATATATGGTTTAAGAAATTACAAAATGTGAACTTATGGACTCGTAACTTTCTACCTTGTGCACGACATCGGCAAATAACTCTGCCACTGAAAGCACTTTAATCTTTGGATGTGCTTGTGCCAAGGGTATTGTATCGGTTACAATCAGTTCGGTGATCCCAGATTCCGTGAGTCGTTCAAAAGCAGGTCCGGATAAAACTGCGTGAGTGCACATGGCGCGAACGCTCAATGCGCCTTTTTCGAGCATCATATCAGCCGCCTTGGTGAGTGTACCAGCCGTATCGATAATATCATCCAGCAACATTACATGTTTGCCCTGAACATCACCAATAACGGTCATGTTTTCGATCTTATTGGCAACCTTTCGTTGCTTATAACAAATGGCCAGATCCAGGTTGAAGTACTTGGCGTAGGCATTGGCCCGCTTCGTTCCTCCTGTGTCTGGTGCGACCATTATTAAATTTTCGCGATCGATAGATTGCAGATATTTAACAAAGATGGACGATGCAAATAAATGATCAACAGGTACTTCGAAAAAACCCTGAATCTGATCGGCGTGTAGATCCATCGTGATTACCCGCGTAACCCCGGCTGCAGTCAACAAATTTGCCATTAATTTAGCTCCAATCGCCACTCGTGGTTTATCCTTACGGTCCTGTCGGGCAAAACCGAAATAAGGAATAACGGCAACAATTCGTCGGGCTGAGGCTCGTTTTGCAGCGTCAATAAGCAATAATAATTCAAGCAAATTGTCGGCTGGTGGCATGGTAGATTGAACAATGAAAACGTCCTTTCCGCGTATACTTTCTTCGTAAGACGGTTGAAATTCGCCATCACTGAATTCAGAAACAATCACATTGCCAAGGTCGGTTCCATAATGGAAGGCTATCTGTTGCGCCAGAACTTTGGACGATCTTCCTGAAAATATTTTAACTGAATCTGCCATAGGTTGTGCCGAGGGGCTGCAAAAGTAGTGATTCCACAACAGCTAAACAATACTGTGGCTCAATATAAAGGATGCAATGAAACTGGGTACGAAAGATTTTTGTGGCATCCGAAACAATTGAATAAATTTGCACCCCATCTATACTGCCTGGGTGGCGGAATTGGTAGACGCGCACGACTCAAACTCGTGTTCTTCGGAGTGTGGGTTCGATTCCCACCCCAGGTACAAAATCAGTTTGGAGCAAGAGCCTCTTGCTCCAAACTGATTTTCCCTCTTTCCTCTCCTTCATACTTACACTGTTTGTTGCTGGTAAATGCTCTTTTGATCAACTGTTGGCGATAGTTCTTTGATTCTACTTGGAGCGAGAAGCTCGGGCATGAAACATGCTCCAAACTTATTTTCCTTGAGGACCCGCGCTCCAACGGGCACTTAAAGTTTCTGAATTTGCCATTCAAATGGTTTCGGGATCCAGGGGCTTTTTTTTGTTCCTTTGCCGTCTCTCCTTTTATCAAAGTTAAAACCGATATATGAAAGAGGGTTTTGTAAAATACGATGACCCGGTTAAACAGGATCGCTATGACCGTGCTTATTTGAAAATGGCCGCACAATGGGCTCAATTATCACATTGTATCCGCAAAAAGGTAGGAGCACTGATTGTTCGCGAAGGTATGATCATTTCCGATGGCTATAACGGCACTCCTTCCGGTTTCGAAAACAATTGCGAAGATGAAAACGGCGACACCAAATGGTATGTGCTGCACGCGGAAGCAAACGCTATTACGAAAGTAGCTCGATCCACTAATAATGCCAGCAATGCAACGCTTTATCTGACGTTATCTCCTTGCAAGGAATGTTGCAAGCTTGTTCATCAGATCGGTATCCGACGCCTGGTTTATATGGAGCCATACAAGGATAACACCGGTTTAAACTTTTTGGAACAGGCTGGTGTTGAGGTAGTGCAAATACGAAATCCATAAAGAAGCATGAAAAAAATCTGGATATTTCTTCCTTTTGTGTTGGCCATGGCTGTGGCGGCAGGAATTTATATTGGTATAGACCTGACTTCTGTAAATCCCGAAAGTCAGATTTTCCAACGACCCAACCGAACCTCAACCGACAAGATCTCTCAGATCATCAATTTTGTAGAACATCAGTATGTCGATTCGGTAAACAAGAAAGATCTCATCGATAAAAGCATTCAGGACCTGTTACAACACCTCGATCCGCATTCCTACTATATTACAACCGCGGAGCTGCGGCAATATACTGAGCCCTTGGAAGGAAATTTTGATGGAATTGGTGTAGAATTTACCATTCAGAATGATACTGTTTTTGTAGTAACTCCATTGGAAGGTGGTCCGTCTGAAGCGTTGGGAATTTTATCCGGTGATCGAATTGTGAGTGTTGAAGGAGATAATATTGCCGGCGTAGGAATTTCCAATAACGAAGTAATCGAAAAACTTCGAGGAAAACGTGAAACAGAGGTTTCTATTCAGATCAAACGCCGCGGCCATTCCGAATTGCTTGATTTCACCATCACCCGCGGAAAAATTCCGATTTACAGCGTAGCCGTCTCATATCTATTGGATGAGGAAACCGGCTATATTAAAGTAACCAGATTCGCTAAAACAACGCACGACGAATTTATGGCCGGAGTGAATAATCTACTGGATCAGGGAATGAAAAAACTAATTGTCGACCTTCGTGGAAATGGTGGTGGATATCTGAACACCGCAATTGCCATTTGCGAAGAACTGCTGCCAAAAGACCAGTTGATCGTATATACCGAAGGCAAAGCACAGCCCCGGAAGACGTATCATACATCCAGAAATGGGAAGTTGAAGGACATCCCGTTGGTACTTCTAATCGATCAGGGATCGGCTTCAGCCAGTGAGATTCTGGCAGGTGCTGTTCAGGATAACGATCGCGGGTTGGTGATTGGCCGGCGGTCCTTTGGAAAAGGACTCGTTCAGGAACATTATGAATTTCCGGATAGTTCCGCCATACGACTCACTGTAGCGAGATATTACACTCCATCCGGAAGAAGCATTCAACGACCATACGGGGAAGGAATCGATTATGCAGGGGAATATCTGGAAAGATTCGAATCGGGTGAAGTCTATGATTCAACCAAAATTAAACATCCCGATTCACTGATTTATCATACCAACAGTGGCCGCATTGTTTATGGGGGGGGCGGCATCGTACCGGATAAGTTTGTACCGCTTGACACTACTGGTGGATCCAATTACCTCACTCAGCTTTCATATCAGGGAATCCTTAACGATTTTGCTTTTGACTATGCCGATGAACACCGCGACCACCTGACAGGATCCAACAACGTGAAATCGTTTATTATCGGATTCCACGTCTCCCAGACATTGTTGAATGAGTTGTACAGCTATGCCAAAAATCAAGGATTGGAGATCAATACAGAAGAAATTGCTACTTCTGAATCTTTTATAGCCTTACGCCTGAAAGCGTTAATAGGCAGAAATATCTGGGGAAATGATGCTTACTATCCGATTGTATCCAGAGACGACAATGTGCTCCTGGAAGCGCATCAATCACTAAGAAATCCTGTTGCTATTCTACCGTAACCGATTTGGCCAGATTCCGGGGTTGATCTACGTTACATCCGCGCATCACCGCAACATGGTATGACAGCAATTGCAGAGGTATGACAGAAATAAGCCCCATGAGGACATCGTCAATGCTAGGGATTTCTATGGTATGATCGGCCAATTCCTTTACTTGATAATCGCCCTCCGTCACAATCGCAATAACTTTCCCTTTGCGGGCTTTCACTTCCTGAATATTCGAGACAATTTTGTCGTATGAAGCACCTTGAGTAGCGATTACAATTACCGGCATATTCTCGTCAATCAGAGCAATCGGCCCGTGTTTCATTTCTGCTGCAGGATAACCTTCGGCATGGATATAAGATATTTCCTTAAGCTTAAGCGCTCCCTCCAATGCAACCGGAAAATTAATTCCACGGCCGAGATAAAGTGCATTGGTAACGTCTTTATAAATATCTGCGATGTATTTTATCTGATCATCCAGTTTCAGAACTCTTTCAATTTTTTCCGGTACCGAGTCAAGTTCAACCAGTAAACGCTGAAACCGGGAATTTGCTATCGACCCTTTGCCTTGAGCTATGGATAAAGCCATCAATGTTAAAACAGTAACCTGAGCCGTAAAGGCTTTGGTAGATGCTACTCCTATCTCTGGGCCGGCATGGGTGTAAGAACCAGCGT
The DNA here is from genome assembly GCA_964546775.1 of uncultured Cryomorphaceae bacterium. Classification (GTDB taxonomy): domain Bacteria; phylum Bacteroidota; class Bacteroidia; order Flavobacteriales_D; family SKUL01; genus SKUL01. The sequence goes on from CAZJLZ010000451.1 coordinate 10,288, forward strand.
GGGTGGCCCGCGGTATGGATGAACCAATCACATTACAAATTCCGATGATGGTTGCACCCTTTTGGCTTGCCAATTCAATTGCAGCAAGCGTGTCGGCCGTTTCTCCCGACTGGGAAATGGCAATAACCACATCATCCTCCGAAATAATGGGATTGCGGTATCTGAACTCGGAGGCATATTCTACTTCAACTGGAATCCGCGCAAGGTCTTCAAAAAGATATTCCCCAAGTAATCCGGCGTGCCAGGAAGTTCCGCATGCTACAATTATGATCCGCTTCGCATTGATCAGCTTTTGTTCGTATTCTCTGATTCCTCCCAATGCCACAATCCCTTTATTCACATTCAGCCGGCCCCGCATACTGTCGCGGACCGATTTGGGCTGTTCGTGAATTTCCTTTAGCATAAAATGCTCGTAACCGCCTTTTTCGAGCGTTTCGAGTTGCATTTCCAGTTCTTGTATGTAGGGTGTCTTTTCCTGATTTTTAATGTTGCGCAGTGTGAAACCTGCATGACGGTCTATCACCGCAATTTCTTCATCTTCAAGATAGACGACATTCTTGGTGTGCTCAATAATAGGTGTTGCATCCGAGGCAATAAAGTACTCGTGATTATGACCAATACCGATTACCAACGGACTTCCCTTTTTTGCAGCGATTAACTGATCGGGATTTTCCTGTGACATGATCACTATTGCATACGCACCGATAACTTCATTCAACGCTTTTCGCACCGCTTCGAACAGCGAAATTCCTTCTTCGTTACGTTGAATGTCGTCAACGAGGTGAATCAATACTTCGGTGTCCGTATCGCTGTTAAAACGATGCCCGCGATGAAGCAACCCACGTTTTAACGTGTCGAAGTTTTCTATTATGCCGTTGTGAATAATTACGAGGTCGTTATCGTCGGTTGCATGAGGATGAGCATTCTCATCATTGGGTTGACCGTGAGTAGCCCAACGCGTATGTCCGATTCCGATATTTCCAGGTGTAGATTGCTCTTTGAGTAAAGATTCCAGGTTTGTGACCTTTCCTTTACACTTTACCAGATTAATCTTACTCCCGTTATGAATGGCCAGTCCAGCGCTGTCGTATCC
>CAZJLZ010000452.1:0-2591 GCA_964546775.1 uncultured Cryomorphaceae bacterium
CGGGAATAATCAACGATGAAACGGCGACCACTGTAGGAGAACTGGTTGGAGCGCAAGCAATCATCACCGGAAAAGTGTTGGACTATAAAGAAATGAAAGGCAGACTTCAGAGCGAAACCAAAAGGGGCTACGAAGGTTACCAGATTAAAAAACGAAGTCCCGAAACCGGAGTCGAGTATATCGAAACCCGATACAAGCCAGTAGAATACACAGAATATACGGCGGCCAATTCGGTGATGATTACGTTTCAATACAAACTGCTTTCTTTGGAAACCGGCGAGATTTTGGTTTCCAGAATTGTAGAACGCGAAGCGAAGGATGGCGTCAATTATGCAGCATTTGAGGGCAATACCGCCATGCTCTATCCGGCAACCGGCAATTCGCGCAATGCCTCAGCTGCTGCAAAACGACAGATTGACGACAAGCTGCGTGCAAAGAGAAACCTCAAATCACCAACTGAATTGTCCAATTCGCTTTTCTCGAATATTGCAGGCGAAGTTGCAGGAGAAATCGGAAATTACATGACACAGCAATGAAGTTAAATCCCTTGTTGTTGTGCTTGATTTTCAGCCTGTCCGGGATACTATTGTCCTGTGGTCGTAAACCTGTTACCCAAAGTACCGTCATAGATCCAGTCGTTCAGAAACCGCACTGGGTGGAGAGCAAACCAGCTTCATCCATATACTTTTATGGAATCGGGGTCGCTCAAAAATCTGCGGGGAATTCTGATTATCTGGAAACAGCCAAAAAAAACGCCCTCAACGACCTGGCTTCCGAAATTAAGGTAAACGTATCGTCGAATTCGATTTTGTACACTTTGGAACGGGATTATAAATTTCAATCGGAATTTATTGAAACCATACGAACCAGCACTGATGAAGATTTAGAGGGATACGAAATAGCGGACAACTGGCAGAACGACCAACAATACTGGGTTTTTTACAGATTGAACCGCGCCGATTACTACGCTGCAAAAGAAGCAGAAAAACAGTCGGTTCTGAAAAATGCTGCCGATTTTTATAAAAGCGGATTAAAGGCCTGGGAGGATCAGCAAGTATCGTCTGCTTTCGATTTACAGTTTCGTGCCCTGAGTGTACTCAAACCCTATTGGGCAGAGAGCAATGAATATATAATTGATAATCAGGAGCTGTTGCTGGACAATGCCATCCTACAGAAAATACAGGGCATGGCCGCCAGCATTCTGTTGAAAGCACAGCCCGATCAAATCAAGCTCAATCTTGACAATCGGTTCCACCAAATTTGTATCGTTACAGCCTACGATAGAAATTCCGGGAAAGGTTTGGGAAGCATTCCGGTCCTTAGTACTTTCAAATCAGCAGCGGGAATTGATCGCAGCCAGGAACAAACGGACGCTTCCGGTAATGTGAGTATCTCAATTGACCAGCCAGATCTGCAAAGCAGTTACAACGAATTGTCCGTTTCGGTAGAATTGGAAAAGCTATTCGACCCCCGGGCTTTGGATGCCGAAATGCGGTTACTCGTGAAAGGATTACCATCTCCCGTATTAAAAGTTCCGATCCAATTGCAACGTCCGGTATTCTATTTAGAGAGCAAAGAACAGAATCTGAATCAGCGCCAATTGCTGTCTCACCTGAAAGATCACCTTAGCAATGAAATCATCAAAAACGGTCTTCCGGTATCTCAGGATCGCAGTCAGGCAGATATCATTGTGAAAATTGAAGGCAAAACACGGAACGGAGGCGAAAGCAATGGTTTCTCTATCGCATACCTGGATATGGGTGTAAAATTTACGGATCCATCAGGCCGGAATATTTACTATGATCAATCTTTTAATGATGTTAAAGGCGTGAGCAACACCACCGAACGAGCCGGCCTGAAGGCGTTTGACAATGGGCGCGACAGGATGGATCGCACTTTTATGGAAAAAGCATTGAAAGCCATTATCTAACGATTTAATTATATTTTTGGCACAGTTTGTGAAAACACCCTTTAAATTTTAAAAATGAATCTATGAAAGCTCTACTCAACCCCCGAATTCTTACCATGAGCGTCCTCGCGCTCGGACTTGCTTTTGGCTCTATGAGCTGTGGCAAAAAGAAAAAAGCGGCCGAAGCTGCTCCTCCTTCCGGTGAAACACTTGTAAAACAATATTGCGCCGGAGATCAATATTTCAGCGATAAAAAATTCTTTCGTGCCAACAATCTTGGCGAAAGCGCTGATCAGGCAACAGCTAAGAAAAAAGCGTATAGCAATGCCCGCGCTGATTTGGCTTCTTCAGTTTCTACCACCATCAAAGGAGTAATCGACAATTATGTTAATTCCAGAGAATTCAACAATCGCGAAGAAGTTGAAGAGCGTTTTGAAGGACTTACCCGAGAAGTGATTGATCAACAGTTGAGCGGAGTTAAAACCATATGCGAGGAAGTTGTACTGGTCAACTCTTCAGGTAAATATAAATACTACATCGCCATTGAACTGTCAGGACAGGATCTGGTCGAAGCCATCAACGAGCGTATCACCAACGACGAACGATTGAAGATTGACTATGACTACGAAAAATTCAAAGAGACGTTTAATCAGGAAATGGAGAAAATGTCCAACGATCGACC
>CAZJLZ010000453.1:0-5761 GCA_964546775.1 uncultured Cryomorphaceae bacterium
GTTCCTTCGGCCAATCTTTCATTACGGTACAACCGCAGGATCCTTCCACAAAACTGAGTACCAATGGTGATTTTCCCTCATTTACAAATGTGAAAGCATGGTTCAGCATTTCACCCTGACTGAGTGTTCCGAAGTTATGGACCAGTTCCTCAAAAGATAATTTGGGCATTGAACTGGGGTCGGCAGAAAATTCACTGCTAGGATTATTGAGGATATCAACACCTACCTCGCGGTCACTGCGATCCGTTAACCGACAGGAAACCACCAATATTCCAAGTAGGACGATGAGCACAATGTTTTTCATATCAATTCTCTATCAGCCCTCTGCCAATTTTTCGAATCATGCCTTTTTCCTTTAGCTCGGCAAATAATTTATCGAGGATTCCATTGATAAAGGTATTGCTTTTGGGAGTACTGTAAAATTTCGAAATTTCGATGTATTCGTTTAGAGTAACTTTTACCGGAATCTGGGAAAACTCGCGCGCTTCGGTCAACGCCATTTTCATAAGAATCATGTCCAATAAGGCAATGCGCTCCATATCCCAGTTTTCCGCCTTCTCTTTAATAAAAGCCTCGTTTTCGTCGCTTTGAACGACAGTTTGACGATACAACGTTTTCACAAAATCTACCTCATCGGTCGGATCCTTGTACAGTTCCAATAGCAACTGGTTTTCAGTGCTCGATTCATCAAAGGTCTTCAGGGTTTTGATCACCATCGAGCTCACCAGGTCGAGGTCATCAATCCAAAAAATGCTCTTGTCTTCAAAATAGTTCTGAAGCGGTTCGTAATTCACGATGAGCTTTTTAAACAGGTTGATGACCGCCTGTCGGTCTTCATCAAAGGAATCCACTCCGGAAGACATGTATTCCTGATACTCTTCCGATTCGGTCAGCATCAGGTATAGCCTTTTTATCAATTCGGGTTGATCCGACCATGTAATTTTGTTCTTCTCTCTGGCGCCGTTCAAGGCCTTGTTTTGCTTAAGCAATTCAATGACGCGGTTGTCGATAAACTTTCGGCTCGGATTGAGATCCTGCTCAGTTGGGAGCCGTTTCTTTTTCAACTCCTCCATCCGCTGTTCGGCATATTGAGCGAGGTCGGTAAAAATCAAAAGCAAAAGGATATACATCTCGCGCATTTTTGAAATGCTGAAAAACAACTCCTTCTCCCCTTTCTCAAGATTGTCCTTGCTGCGCTGGAAGTACGCATACAATGCGTGAAATATTTTAATCCTGAGGTGTCTTCTGTTGAGCACGTGTTGAATTTTTTACGAGAACCTGCGATTTAGTTCAGAGATTTTACTGATGCGCTCTTCCGCAATCTGATTGGCGGCCAAATAGGTGGGAATATTATCAGAAGCCGATTTTCTGAAGATATCGAGTGCGGTATTGAATATGTTCTCAGTCTGTTTATAAGCCATTTCACGATTGTATCCGATTACCTCGGAATAGCAATTGATGATTCCTCCGGCATTAATCAGGAAGTCGGGAGCGTAAACTATGCCTTTATCCATCACGGCTTTTCCGTGTATTTCTTCTGCAGCAAGTTGATTGTTTGCAGCTCCGGCAATGATTCCGCACTTTAGGCGAGACAAGGTATCGTCATTCACCGTTGCACCAAGCGCACACGGCGAGTAAATATCCATATCTACATCATAAACCAATTCTGGTGCAACAACTTCCACCGTATATTTTTGTTGAATTGCCTGAATCTTATCTTCATGAATATCGCTGATCATCACCTTCGCCCCTTCTTTCAGTAAAAGTTCCACCAGAAATTGACCGACATGTCCAACACCCTGAACCATCACACGTCGTCCGGTAAGACTTTCGCTTCCGGTTTGTTGTTTGGCAGCGGCTTTCATTCCCATATACACCCCGTAGGCAGTAACTGGTGAAGGGTCTCCACCTCCTCCGCGGTACTCCGGTAAACCAGCAACGTGCTCGGTTTCCATACTTACCACTTCTATATCACGGGTAGAAATCCCGACATCTTCAGCAGTGATGTATTTCCCACCAAGGCTGTCCACAAACTGACCAAATCGACGGAATAAGGCTTCACTTTTGTCGGTACGTGAGTCGCCGATAATTACCGCTTTTCCACCACCCAGGTTCAAGCCTGAAATGGCCGATTTATAGGTCATTCCCCGCGAGAGACGCAAAACATCTCGCAATGCTTCGTGCTCGTTACTGTATTTCCACATCCGCGTACCACCAAGGCTTGGGCCCAGAACAGTATTGTGAATGGCAATAATTGCGCGAAGACCGGTGGCCTTATCATTGCAGAACAAAACCTGCTCATGATCCATGGATGCCATTTGTCCGAGAACATGATTTTGCCCGGTATGATTTGCATTTTTTTGTTCCACTTCCAACATCGGTAGAGTGTTTGAGTTATTAGTAAAGAATGCCTTAATTTTGAACTCCGTTTCCGAGATCAATCGGGCGTGCAAAAATAAAGAATTTATATTGGCCCGAGGCATTATCGATCCCTTCTGATGAAAGCGCTGAACCACCTCAACAAATATCTTATTCATTACAAATGGCACATGCTGCTCGGCACGCTGTTCATCATTTTGTCCAACATTTTCGCGGTCTATGCACCACAGGTTGTACGAGGTGCCTTCGACCTGATGGCCGAAGCCGTTGAACAGTATGGAACCATGGGCGAAAACGACAGTGCCCGGCTTCAGCTTCCGGAAGCATTGCGACTCGTCTACACGATTTTCGGAGATTCCCGCCCCGATGATATGACTTTGGACGGCAAGATGGAGCTCGGGGACATGATTCTTCACCTGAGTGTACTGCTTGCCGTGCTTTATTTTGTGTTGGCGGTTTTCAAAGGCATCTTCCTGTTTTTCACGCGACAGACTTTGATTGTGATGTCGCGCCATATCGAATACGATTTGAAGAATGAAATTTATGATCACTACCAGGTGCTCGACCTTTCGTTTTACAAACGCAACAATACCGGTGATCTGATGAACCGCATCAGCGAAGACGTCAGCAGGGTGCGCATGTATCTCGGCCCGGCGATCATGTACACACTCAACCTTCTTGTACTATTTGTGCTGGCCATTTGGGCGATGCTTTCAGTAAGTGTGCAACTGACCGTTTATGTGCTGCTTCCGCTGCCCGTAATGTCGGTATTGATTTATTATGTCAGCACCATCATCAATAAAAAAAGCGAGCACGTGCAGGCGCAGCAATCCCATCTTTCGACGATGACCCAGGAAGCCTTTTCGGGTATCCGGGTTCTGAAGGCTTTCAATAAAACGCATTTTTACAGCGAAGAATTCGATAAGGAATGCCTTGAATACAAGAAGAAACAGCTATCACTTGTAAAAGTGGACGCGCTGTTTATGCCTACGATCATTTTGCTGATCGGATTGAGTACCATGTTAACCATCTATGTCGGCGGTATGATGGTGATCAACGGTGAAGGTGGAATCACAATTGGGAATATTGCTGAGTTTGTGATTTATGTGAATATGCTCACATGGCCATTTGCAGCGGTTGGTTGGGTAACCTCCCTCGTACAGCGCGCGGCCGCTTCACAAAAGCGCATCAACGAATTTTTGCGACAGGAGCCACAAATCCAGAACCATCAACCCCAACCGACTCCCGTAGTTGGAAAAATCGAATTCCGAAACGTTACTTTTCGATATCCCGACACCGGCATCACGGCATTGAAAGATGTAAGCTTTTCGGTACTCCCCGGTAAAGTGCTCGCTATTATGGGTCGCACAGGAACTGGAAAATCAACGGTGGCCAATCTCATTTGCCGGTTGTTTGAACCCGACGAGGGAGAAATCCTGATTGATGGGAAAGACATTCGGTCACTCAATCTGCATAGTCTGCGGAAAAGTATTGGCTATGTTCCGCAGGATGTATTTTTATTCTCCGACACCATTGCGAATAATATCGGATTCGGCCTGGATGAAGAGACGTGGTCGTTGGAAAAAATCAAGGCCTCAGCGCAGAATGCTGACGTTTTGAGGAACATAGAAACTTTCCGTAATTCATTCGACACGGTACTTGGCGAGCGCGGAATTACGCTTTCGGGTGGACAAAAACAGCGCGTTTCGATTGCGCGCGCTATTGCGAAAGATCCTCAAATCCTGATATTTGACGACTGCCTTTCGGCGGTGGACACCGAAACCGAGGAAAACATTCTCAACAACCTGAAAAAGGTAATGGAAGGAAAAACTGCGATCATTATGAGCCACCGGGTATCGTCGATCAAAAACGCTGATCACATCCTCGTGCTGGACGACGGGCGATTGGCCGAACAAGGGACACACACTGATCTTCTGGCGTTGAATGGATTGTACGCAGATCTGTACCAACGACAATTGACGGAGGAGGAAGAGGTTTAATCGAACTGCGTTAATGGTTCCTGGCGATTTGAGTGTATTCTGATTCTTCTGTCTCATATTCCATTCATTACGCTACCTGAACAATATTCGTCAGGGCCATTTATTACGCAACATAGAAATCATTATATCCGCCAAAATCTTTGGTTCATTCGCCTTCCTATGCAGTTTTTTTTATATTTGTTAGTACTGAACCAATTAAAGAACCAAAAACCATTTTGTGTAATGTCTGATGAAAGAGCAAATAGCAACTCCAGAGAAGACGTTTACTCCAAGGCCATCCGCGCCGGAAAGCGAACTTATTTCTTTGATGTAAAAGCTACCAGGGGAAACGATTTATACCTGACGATTACCGAAAGTAAAAAGCGATTCAGCGACGATGGAAAGCACTTCTATGAAAAGCACAAATTGTTCCTGTACAAGGAAGACTTTGATAAGTTTTTGGATGGATTGCAGGACACGATTGATGAAATTCATCACCTCCGCAATGGCGGTGGCGACGGAACTTACGATCAAGAACAAGTTGCCGCCCAGGCAGCCGAGGACGCTCCTGAACCAGTATCGCAAAACAACTTTACCAATGTGAATTTCGAAGATCTGGACAGCGATCAGAGCAGCACTATGGCTCCCTGATTGCTCAGAACTTCAGGAACAATTCCATTTGTTTTTCCAGTAATGCTTCATATACCTTGGGCAATTCCAACGACTCTGGATGATGAACCAGCTGCGATAATGTCGGTTTAAGATGGAGGACATCTACATGCAGATAATTCAGCACCCCCATTAAATGATCCAATCCTCTCAAATTTCCCGATCTACCAGTAGCCAGTCCCACAAGTGCAGCTTTTTTTCCATACCATCTGATGGGCTCAACAGCATCCAGAAAAAGTTTTAACACCCCCGGAAAACTTCCGTTGTATTCTGGAGCCACGAACACGAACTTATCAACATTTGAAACGTACGAATCTATGGCGTTGCCAAAACCATTCGAACGCTTCCCGAATACTTCCGAAAATGCCACTTCACGGGGGAGATCGCATAAATCATAAATCTGAGTCTGCACGCCTCGTCGGCGGTACATTCCTGCAAGCACATCCGTCACCTGGCGTGTATTGCTGCCAGTTCGGTTGGTTCCGGAAATAAGGGTGATCATTCAGCGTTGTATTAACAAATTTCTGTGCAAAAGTATTCCATTTTTAACGGTATTCAGCCACTCCGAAAGAGGTAAATTTAGTCGGCCTGTCGTAACTTTGCGCAGCGGCAAGTAAGCACGATTACTGAAAAGAGAACTATGGGAAAGATCATTACGATTGCAAATCAAAAAGGCGGAGTAGGCAAAACCACTACCGCAATCAATCTGGCAGCATGCCTGGGAGTGCTCGAGC
>CAZJLZ010000454.1:0-3071 GCA_964546775.1 uncultured Cryomorphaceae bacterium
AGTATTGTTATCAGCGAATGCAATTGTCTCCGTCACTTGCGAAGGGCCATAGTGAAACTCGACTACCTGATTATCATACAAATGCAACTGAAAATTTACAAAGTCCGAAAGGGGATGACCTTCGAGCCGCAAGTTTCGCCACTCAATGGAAATTCGACCAGGAGATTCGTCCTCTGCTGATTCCACAAATATTCCAGAAGATTCTGAATTATCGGTCTCAAGGGCAGCCAGGAAGGGGTCAAAAGTCATGGAATACTCTGGACCTGTACTAACAAGAAAACCGTTCGCACCAACTGTGAACGGATTACTTGTGGTAATATCAAAAAAGGTAAATAGTTCCGTCGATGTGAAATAGTAAAAACCGGGTGATTGCGCTGATTCAATAAGTTGAAGGTCGCTGTCAATTTCCTGGTATGGAACTTCGTGGACACTGCCTGAGTAAAATGGTTGTGCTGTACTGCAGAAACCGGATAAAAGAAGTGCTGAAAAGAGTAGTTGTTTTTTCATGATTATAGAGGTATTTGTTTGGATTGGATTAATTTTCGAAAAGATATTTAAGGTTGTATAAAGCCGGTTCAAGTGACAGATTCGGCTCTTGTTTTTGTTAGTTTTTAATGATTTTTTTGGTCTTGTAATGCCCATTTTTATAGGACATCACAAAACAGTATATCCCTTTTGGTAGAGATTCATCCATGGTGAAAGACAGTGTGCCGAATTCCTTCTGGACCAGGGTTAAACTCACCTGTGCCCCCGATAAGTCAAATAGTTTATAGTCTGCGGGTTCTTCTTTAGTTGAAAAGCTGACTTGGAAACTTTGTTCAGTAGGGTTGGGGCTGATTGTAAAATCTGGTGCATCGGAATAATCAGATTCAATTCCAACACTCGAAGGCGAGGTAACAACAATTTTCCCGGTGGCGGTGACGGCATATACACGACCATTAAAAGCCCTTGCTTTTACGAAGACACCATTCGGAAGAGAATAGTCTTGTATTGCCCACGATTCCCCTCCATCCTCAGATGCGATTATATGTCCTTCGTTATTCGAGTTATTGACGAATGCATAGCCATTCTGCGCGTCTGTGAAGACAACCGAGGCAAACACCGGACTATCGATTTCCGGAAATGTACCAACCTCTATCCAGCTGGTTCCGCCATCCGTAGTTTTGTAGATGGCGTTATTCCCCAGTAAAATGCCATTGTCCGCGTCATGAAAGTGAACATCTCTGCACCCCACGCTTCCGACATTCAGTGATTCCCATGATATTCCAGCATCAATGGATTTGTAGAGCAATTCATTTCCGAATAAAAAGCTGCCTCCGTAGAAAACATTTTCATCGGCAACTTCTATGAATTCAAAAGGCTTGCCCGGAAGATTACCCGAAATGCTTTGCCAGGTATTTCCGGCATCTGTGGTTTTATAAATGTTTCCGTCGCCGAATTGTTGATTTCCATAGCCCGCCATGTGGCCTATTTGATTGCTGGTGAAGTCGATATCATAAACTCCGCTATAGTCGGTGTCACACCAGTGCCAGTTCCAATTGGAACCTCCGTTCGTAGATCGAAGAGTGCATCCGACACTCCCTAAAACGGCAATATTTCCGATGCTACCGTTTGCAAATGAAATGCCTTTCAATAAATATCCGGGATCAAAGATGTCGCCGTCCCATGTTTCTCCACCGTCAAATGATTTAAGCACGTAACCTGTATAACTGTCATTCAGATCGGTTCCGACAGCTATTATAGTGTCTCCGGTAACTGAGGCATAAATATCATCTAAACTAACATTGGCGTATGTACCCGAAGTCAATACCTCCCATTGACCAAAACATGTCAAATGAATAAGTGAAAAGGCAAAGAAAAGCGTACATAGTTGCAGTGTAAAGTTGTTTTTCATAAGAGTAGATTTTCGTGAGTGCTTTGTGATTGATCAAAAATCTATTGTCTACTCTACTCAAAATTGTAAAAAGGAAGAATCGCGGATTCGTGATGCTTAAAAAAAGTAGCATAAATCACAGTGCTATTGCGGCTAGAATCAACTGGCGGCATAATTTTGGATGGATTGGTGATCGGAAATTCATCCTTGTTTATTGACGGCATTCAGGCCATCATTGATTTGGCAACCGTCAGGAAATGAACAGACTTAGGCTTATTAGATGTGACAAGTGTATAAAGGTTCTTTTGCGATTTGAAGAATGGAAATGTTTTCTCAAAAAACGGAATCCTATAATAAGTTATGGGGTGATGTATTCGAAATCAGTTTTGCTTCATGTATCTCACGGATTTCACATTTGTAGGTGACCCATCGGTCAGTAGGTTGAAGCGTTTTTATTACAATTTTGAATAAGTCATTGTTCAGACATTCGCCAAACTGGTTTCGAATGGCTTCTATCCAAAAGGTATTTCCAACTTTTAGCTGGATAGTATAGAAACGGTATTAATGACAGAGTCCATGTTTTTTTCCAGAAATGTCACACCTATAAAACATAATCAAATATGCACAAACAGGTTTTTATAGTTTCAATCCTTCTGACTGCCTGGTTGTTCATTCCTAATACGGGGTATTCTCAAATGTCTGAAATGGACTTTACAGGACTGGATGTCTTTTGGGAAATGGTGGATAAACTGAAAACGGATAGAGAGCCCAATGCGGAGGAATGGGCCGAACTGAAGCAATTGCGTTTTTTACAATCACAACTAAAGTCTTAGTTGTTACATTTGTTCTCATGAAAATTATTCTGTCAATTGTGTTGACTTTGTGTACATGTCTGGAATCATGGTCACAAAGCGAACAGTTGGCGATTTTGCATTTGAATTCACCCGTGGCCATCAAGCTCATTGGAGATGATTATTCAACGCTACTTTTCCTCGACAATCTTCGGGACACACTCTTACCTAACGTGATCAACGAAGACACTTATAGCTATTTTACACATAAAGGAATTGTGAGACTAAGAAGATCACAAGAAACCACTCAATTGTCATATTATTATTCAGGAATTTGGCAGGAAACTTCCCTTCATCCGGTTTATAAAGGTGATTCGAAGAGTCTGCCAGAAACTTTCTACAAAGAT
>CAZJLZ010000455.1:0-2557 GCA_964546775.1 uncultured Cryomorphaceae bacterium
TAGTTCAACTTCACCTTTCGCCAGAAGCCATAATATTTATCGAGCATTTTTTTCACGGCGTAAAGATAGGAAGGATTGTCCTGCAATTATTTGTAATTCGCTTATATCACCAAGCGAACCAGCAGGCCCGTGACGATGGCCAAACCAAAACTGAGCAGGGTTCCGATCAGGATGTATTCCGTAAGTTTTCGGTCTTTGGCGTTGGTGAGATCGCCGAAGCGAAAGATCGATTTTGCGGCCATTAAAAATCCTATAGCCGCCCATTGTCCGAGGAGAATGAACAGGAAAGTCATCAGACGCTCCAGAATGCCGATGTATTTGCCTGCATTGGGTAATGAATCTCCCGAGGTTTCTCCGGTGAATTTTGAATAAGGCGACAGTAGCAGGCTGATAATGATACTTCCCGGAACAGAGAGGAATACAGCGCCCGTCAGCACATACCAAAAGTCGGGGTCCAACGGAAACGATACTTCCACTTCCGGTTCCATCATCAGCAACCACACCAATACAATAACAAGGAGGTGCAGCGCCTGATCGACAATGAACCAGATTGTTCTGGTTTGTTCCTGTTGAAACTGGAGTTTCGCTCCATCGATCAGCAAATGCGTTCCGGCAATGATTATGGCCGGCAACCACATAGAGGTGTGCCAGGTAATCAGCATAATCAATCCGAAATGAATGACTGCGTGCAGATACAAAAACGGCGAACGCCATTTCTTTACTTCCTTCTGTTGTACGCCGCTAGTGGGCTGCAACAGGAAGTCTCCAAGCAGGTGCGCCAGTAAGAGTTGTGCCAGAACAATCATTCTATTGTGATTTGCTCGTGAACGCGCTTTTGAAAGTACGCTGTGACGTGCAGGATTTCGTGCAGGTGAGCACGGTTAAATCGTGCGCTAACAGAAGATTGGTTGATTCCGATTTTTGTAGCCAGTTCCTGCTGACTGATGTTGGGTTGTTGCAATACCAGCAGAGCAGTTTGTGCAGATGTTGTACTCCAGTTGTCCACCATTACCGAAAGGAGTCGGATTATGGTATTCATTTCTTCGTCCAGTTGTTCCCAGGGAGATCGGAATCCGAGATTTTTCTTTTCCTGTTTCAGTATTTCCAGTGTTTCTCCTGAAAAAACATAGGCGTCTCCATTCGATTCGGAAACACCTTCAGCGTCGTACGATTTTGATCCGATTCCTATGGCAATTCGTATATCCAGATTTTTAATGGTTTTGATCGTCGCTTTGATTTGAAGTGCTGCTTCCAATGCTTTCTCTGGTGCAACTTCCAATTGTACACTATCTCCCCGGAATATCTCCCACTTTTTGGGTGACTTGCCGAATCGATTCAACGATTTCTTCAGCGGGTCCAGCCAGGATGCGGGATCGCCGACATTGCGCGAATGAATGATGTCTCCTGTAAGGATTGCGACCATTTTCCAAATATAGACTAATTAGAGGATATGTCCAATATATTTACTGTTTAATCAATAACAGTATAATATTTATTAATTAGTCAATACTCGGAAGCAAGGGAGGGTAATGTGTAAAGGCTCATCAACGGGTAGGATCGTTAATTTTGTACCATGCAGCTTTTGGGAAAGTATCTGTTGATTATCGGAGTAGTAGTTGCAATTACCGGAGCGGTCATTTGGCTGTTGGGTGACAAGCTGCACTGGTTCGGAAATTTGCCCGGAGACATTCGCATCGAACGAGAAAATTTAAAATTTTACTTTCCGGTAACCACCATGATTTTACTGAGTATCGTGCTCGGTTTGTTGCTGTGGATATTTCGTAGGTTCTTCTGAAACTACCGGATCAACGTCACATGCCCGCTGTACTCTTCCGCATCTGAAGCATTCTCCTGTTTCACCTTCACTTTCCACGAATAAATTCCATCTGGTGCATAATGGGAGCCAGTCATACCGCTACCATTCCATTTCTGGTGAATATCATTCGTGTAAAATACCGTTTCGCCCCAGCGGTTGACAATGAAAAATTCGTAGGAATCCTCGTCGATACCTTCCATCACCGGTCCGTATAAATCGTTGATACCATCCTCATTCGGAGTGAAAGCATTGGGCATGTAGAAAATAAACTCCGCGGCGATTTGCAGCGGTAAACACATCTGGCTGATGCAACCTTCAATTGTTTCAACGTAGAGGCAGGCCTGATATGTTCCCGGTTCATCATCGGGATAAGTAAACGTAGGATGGGCATCGTAACTGGTTCCAATCAGTTGCCAGCCATAATGATCCGTCTGTTCATAAAATTCCCAGTACAGAGCATATTCAAACAACGAAGTCTCGCTGGAGTAATTGACGGTTGTGTTGTGAATGGTAATATTGTGGCGTGGTTCGAAGTGAAATGAAGCCAATGGCGTTAGGTTTTCGCCTACGAATGATGTATCAGATACAGATTCTGATCCGCATTGATCGGTCACCACTACGTAAATTCCAGTTGACGATCCTCCGGGTACGATGACAGAATCACCGAACTGCACACAGCTATCGTAATAAGCATTGAACAATTGATAATAATAATGTTTAACACCGCCTGAGGCCGATTCA
>CAZJLZ010000456.1:0-4166 GCA_964546775.1 uncultured Cryomorphaceae bacterium
AAAACTATACAGGATCGATGCAGGAAATACAGTGGTCACTTTGCTCGAAGTACCATTTAATTGGGATTCAGCGAATACAGTGACTATTGAAGTAATCCGGGAACAGAGCGGAGAATGGACGCTGCGATATGATGCCGACGGCGGTTTCGACAACCTGATATCCGGCGGATCAGTGGTCGACAATACCCACACCTCCGCCAATTACTTCGGACCTGTCTTCAATTTCACATCCACCTTCGCCGGTGAATTTTGGCTGGATGATGTGAGAATCACACAAACAAGGTGTAGTTATATATACTACTCTCAGGCTTCCGGAAACTTTAACGACAATATCTGGGATGTCGTTCCCAGTGGTATTGCCGGAAGTGCCGAAGTCAACCGATACAACGATTTTGTGATTCAAAACGGCCATACCGTGACTCTAAATGGAGACATCGAAACAGGAGACATGGAAATTCAAAGTGGAGGAACACTTGACCTGAGCAATTCCCAATACACTTTGTCACTTTCGGGAAGTTTAATTAATGTTGGTACGCTGACAGCCGGTGATGGAAAAGTGAAATTTTTTGGAGCAGGAACCGACAACTTCATTGCCGGTGCTACCTCATTTTATGACCTGGAAATTGACCAGATTGATGAGGTGTTGACACTGACTGACAATATTGACATTTGGGGAACGCTTACACTCAGTTCTGGTGAAGTTGATGTTGATTCAAATATATTGACGCTAAAATCTGATGCCACCACCACTGCAGCGGTTGCGCCTGTTGCCAACGGAAGTGTAACTGGAAACGTAAGAGTTGAACGCTATATCCAGAATGGTATCAACAGCTGGAGGAATCTTGGCGCTTCGGTATCGGGTGCAACTCTGGAAGACTGGAATGACCATTTTACAACAACCGGATTTCCGGGCTCTGATTATCCCAACTGGCCTTCACCGGCAAATCGATTTCCGAATATCAAATCATACGATGAAACAGATCTGGGCGATCGGGAAATCGGATGGAGAGCTGCAACAAATATTACCAATCCCATTGGAGACGGTCAAGGATTCTGGATGTACCTTGGTGGTAGCGAACTACCCAACACCGTAGATGTTACCGGTACATTGATTACCGGCGACCAAACAATGAATCTCGATTACACTCCAAACCTCGGTGCTTACCACGATGGCTGGAATATGGTTAGTAATATGTATGCAGCTACCATCGACTGGGACAGTCCTGAATTTGGACGGACTGGTCTTGAAGATGGTATTTGGATATGGAATCAGGATGTTCAACAATACGGTTCATACATCGGTGGAGTCGGAACGCACGCTGTAAGCAATGAAATAGCGCATTCACAATCATTCTGGGTACATGCGAACGCTGCCTCGCCTACACTCACTTTCCGCGAAGGCATTAAATCAACCAACAACAATGCTGACTGGATTAAATCAGAAGGTGAAAGTCCTGCTTTTGTACGGCTTAAATTAACCGGCAACGGATATTATGACGAAACAGTTGTTGTATTCAACGACGATGCCACCCTCGAATACGAAGGTACTCACGATGCCATGAAGTTTTACAGCGTTAATGAGGAAGTACCTAGCTTGGCAACAGTGACAGAATATGAAGGTGAAGCGTTTGATCTCGCCATCAATTCTATTCCTGTATCCGACGGTGTCTCTGTGAGTATTCCCCTTAAAACATTGGCAGGAGTAAGCGGTGAATATACATTGAGCGTTTCCGAAATTGAGAACCTTCCACTGAGTTCATGTATTTACGTAGAAAATCTGGGAACCGGAGAGATTCTGATCGTTGCTGATGATTCTGAAATGACCTTTGCACTTGATACCGGTATTACTACTGCCCAGTTCATGATCCACATCACAGGGCCGATTGCTACGACCAAGACCGACAATGTTTGTTATGGTGGAACCATGGGAATGTTGACTGCCCAAGGTTCTGGTGAAGGTCCGTGGACATATACCTGGATGAATGACATGGAAGAAGTAATTCAGGTTACCGAAAACATATTATATGCCGATACGTTGAACGGACTGATCGCCGGAGCCTACTACGTTGAAGTTTCCGGAAGCAATGATATTTGTGGTCCACGCGGAGAATACCTGGTGATTACCGAACCTGTTGCCGATCTTCCCGAATTCAGTACCACGGTTCCAACTTGTAACGAAGGAGCCTCAGGAGAAATTTCGATAGACTTAGCAGTCGGATCTGGCGAATGGGAACTCACACTATACGATGGTGATGAGGCTATCAGCCAGATAACAACCAGCGAGAGTTATGCTGAATTCATCAACCTTATGGCAGGAGATTATACCGTAATCAGTGCCAACCAATGTGGTGAGATGGAAACAATAATTACTCTGAACGATGACAATACCACGATAGCAGAATTCGATCTTCCGCAGGAGGAAATTTCTCTTCAGGAAAGTGGAACCATTTTCCTTAGCAATCTTTCAGAAAATGCGATGTTTCACTACTGGGATATGGGCGACGGTACCGATTACCTTACTACAGACGTTACGCACACCTATACCGAACCCGGTGAATATACCATCACGTTATATAGTATAGGCGATTTCTGTGAAGATAATGTCTCAAAAATCCTTACCGTTTCTGATAATACTGTGAATTTGGATGAGAACAGTGTAGATGATATTCAGGTGTGGTATAATGGTCAGGAAGTGATCATTGAGCACAACCATCGCGGACAAGAAGTAGAAATTACGATGATGAACCTTCTCGGGAAAACGGTAATGTACACCCAATCTTTTGACAAACGCATAACAGTTCCTATGGCTGGCCGCGGATACGCATCGGGGGTTTATTTCGTTCGCATCTCTGTTGAAGAATCAGTAATTACGGAAAAGATCGTAATCAACTGATAACCGCCAGGAAAAAAACCAAACTAAAAGAGCCTCTTTGTGAGGCTCTTTTTTTTGTAAAACTCGTAAATAGGGTAAATTACTTTACACGAAAAACGTATGGACTCTTACCAGTTCATCAAATTATCCCGTACCTCGAACAATTCTTCACGGTTATATTTATTCTGAGCATCCATTACAAGGGTCATCAGATATTTCAGGTTTTCTTCGGTAGAAAATTCTTCCAGCAATTCCTCCCCGGTTGCCGATTCTGTCAAACCATCTTCTTCCGTGGATTCGGCCTCTTCTTTCACTTCGACATCAGATAGAATATTCAGTTCAAATGTTCCGTGCTCTTCGAGATGTTCGGCAGTCAGCCGCAATACTTTCGTTACCGTAGGATCTTCAGATTCGATAAAATGCTCCCGCAGCTCTAACAATAACTGAATCAATTTTTCGGAACCTGCACCGTTCTCTTCTATCTCCTTCAGAATTTCCTTATTCAGTTTCTGTGCATTTGGATTCAACTCTTTCATCAGATCGTTTTTTTTTGCAAATATAAAGGCCTCAATTGAGTTTACTTCGAACTTTTTTTCATTGCGAGCACAAGCTGGTCATTTTTCACCTTCATTTTCATATTTCCAAACACCACCTGCACCATTTCCTGATCGATGTCAATTACTGTTCCCACTGACTTTCCTTCGCGCAACCGCACCTTGTCGCCTGTCGAAATAACGGGAGGTGGATTGCTTTTTTTTCGCTTCGATTTCTTTCCGGATCCTTCGGTTCCCTTTTCTTTAACCGCCGCTTTCTGAATTTTTTTCTTCTTGTCCGCCGCAGCGTGAATAATGCGCTGCAACAATTCCTTTCTTTTTCCCGGTTGATTCCAGGATTCAATCAGATCTTCGTACTTCTTTCCCAATTCTACCAGGCGTTTGAAATCAGCTTTCTGCTGAGACGCTCTGAACGATTGAATCTCCTTCTGATCCTCAGCAGTCCTTTCCAGTTCCTTTTGGAGTAACTGACGTTCAGAATCGATCGCGGATCTTTCAAATTCAACGCTTTTTAGTTGTTGCTGCATTTCTACCAACACCTGATCCAGTTTCAGCTTTCGGGAATCCACTTTCTTTCGCGCCAGTTCCAACACTTTTCTATCCATTCCAATTTTCCGGGCCACTTCGAAAGTATAAGAACTGCCGGGAACATTCAATTGCAGAAGATATTGTGGTTCGAGGGTTTCTTCATCAAAAAGCATGCTTCCGTTTCGGATTCCGTCGAGGTTCTGGGCGGCGAA
>CAZJLZ010000457.1:0-2793 GCA_964546775.1 uncultured Cryomorphaceae bacterium
AACCAGACTACCGGACGTTGTTCAGCGCGTATAATTCGCTCGTCTATCAGGCCCCGACGAAAAACATCATTGAGTCCATCAATGGGAATGATACCACGTGGGTTTTTGCACACCGCGTTTCTCCCGGCGATCCCGACGCGAGTTGGCTGCACTATCGCGTAACCACGAACGATGAGGAACTGGGGAGAATGCCATTGTACGATCAGGCATTGCCGGAAGAGCAAATTGACAATATCCGCGAATGGATTCTGAACGGCGCCCCCGATCCGTTTGGAAATTTGCCCAATCAGGCATCGCCCGAACCCCAGTTTTACGGGGTGCTGGCTTATGAAAATGACGTAAACGGAATCAGGCTTGATACAGCAAGAACCAATATTCTCGAGCCAATGACCTTTCCGTCGAATACGGATATTCAACTTTGGGTGGGGTCGATTGATTACAATGCCGATGGAAGCTTCGTTTTTCCGTTGTTGCCATTGGGATACAACAAGTTCAAAATATCCGATCACCCCTACAATTTCGGTTCAGTCCCTGAGGAAACTATGGCACTCGGTGTACATCAGGAAATTTCACCCTTGTTTCCGTCGTTATTTGAATTTCCGTTTTATCACAACTTTAGCATCAACACTTCGGACTACGATCCCGGAACCATCTATTACATCCGGATTTATCTGCAGGGTGCACTACAGGATGAACCAACAGAATTTCCCGAAGACGATTCGCAGTATTACTGGCATACCTATTTATCGTTTGTTGTAGAATGAAAATCCTGAAAGCGTGTGTGGTATTTCTGTTCGCGGCACTGTTGGGTGCGTGTGAAAAAGAAAAACACATCGAGGGCGATCCGCTTCCTCCGGTGAGCGAAGTCCCGGCCATTACCCTCGGCCCGATGCCGTCGAGTTATGATGAATTTGACGATGTGGTCCTCAAGGTGAATTACATCGATGGAGATGGAGATATCGGGTACGCCAACGCCGACTCTTCGGTGGTTTTTGTAACCGACAACCGCGACGACATTCATTTCAAATTTCACGTTCCACCGCTGAGTCCCGACGGCGTAGAAGTGCCGATTCAGGGTACGTTGAATGTGGTTGTCGAGAACGTAGTGTTGTTGAATCAATCGGGTAGCTCTGAAACCGTTACTTTTACCGTTCGAATGGTAGACAGGGCCGGAAACTGGAGCAACGAGGTGACCACTCCGACCCTCACCGTCAATCCTTAAGGTTATGATGCACCCCGTTGAAAAAGAACGCGAGGAACGGTACCGGAAAGCCAAATCCAAGGTTGAAGCACTGAAGGGATTTTACAGCCATCTCTTCTTTTTTGGATTCATCAACGTGCTGATTTTCGGAATGAATTATTTCACGACTCCTGGTTTGTGGTGGTTTTACTGGCCGTTGCTGGGTTGGTCGCTCGGATTGCTTGCGCACTTCATCGCGGTGTTCGTCCTGCCGAAATTTCTCGGTCCGGAGTGGGAAGAAAAGAAGCTGAAGAAGATGCTGGATGAGTGACTCCCTTGGGGTTGATCTGTTAGAGAGTGCTTCGTGTATTAGTGCATTCGTGGCTTCAAAATCAAAACTTAATCAAATTACTCCTCACCACCTCCGCCTTTCCACGGATTTCCACCACGTACATTCCCTTCGGAAGTTCCGACCAGTCGAAAGAAAGCTCCTCACCGGAATACCATTGTCCAACGGCCTGATTCATCACCTCCTGACCCGAGAAATTATACAATACAACCGCCGACGGCTGCTCGATGTCGGTATTGATGGTCACCGCGCCCGAAGTCGGGTTTGGGAAAATGCTGAAACCTTTGTTCTCTTCTCGATCAGAAATTCCGGTAGCAAAATCCATCCGAAACAAATACAACCCGGAAGTCCGATCGGAGATCAGAATACGTCCCGATGGCAAAAAAGCATACACACCCCACGCCCCATTAAATGCATAAGATTCGTCACCGGTAAAGGTGTCGTAAAAAGCGATTCTTTCCGGCTCTTCAGGATCCGTAACGTCAAACACCTGCAATCCATCGTTGTAGTGAGAGACGTAAACCGTATCATTCATTATTTGAAGGTTGTGCGCAACGCTGTTGTCCGAAACCTGAGAACCAAATAAACCTTGAGGCTGAATATCGCTGAGGTCCGAAACATCACACACCTTCATGCGCATTCCGTCGGTTTCGTCTGCAAAAACATACTTGTTTCCGTCTTCCGATAACCAACCGCTGTGGTTGTACCCCTGATCGGGATAAGTGGTTAACGTCCCAAGCGCTTCAGGACCGGTGTCACCTGAAAAATCGACGACCCAAAGTCCCTGATTCGCGGCATTGAGGTAGGCCGTATCGTTGCGGACAAATAAATCGTGCACATAATCTACCTGCAGGAAGTCATACAACAAAGTGGGTTGTGTTGGATTCTCAACCGATAGAAGTCTCAGTGCCGCGCCAGCAGGTCCCGCCAGATAAAGTTTAGCCGTCGCTTCATCAATGAACACATTGTGCGCAGTAGTTACCCATTCATCAGAATCATAAGCAATCGAAAGCGTTTCCGGAAGTCCGGTCAGATCAACGATCTGCAACGTACTCGAACCCTGATCGCAAACCGCATATAAATACCCGTTGTAAACATGATAATCGCGGTGCACCACGTATTCCTGAAAAGCGCCGGGAACAAATCCAATTTGAATCAGTTCGTCGTTGTCAGTAATATGAAAAATATGGGTTCCGATCTTCGACCCGATTACACCGTATTCTTCACCGTTCTGTACAAAACCATAAACTTCGTTGTAGCGAAT
>CAZJLZ010000458.1:0-4575 GCA_964546775.1 uncultured Cryomorphaceae bacterium
AGCGTGCGCAATGGCCACCGGACTAGATAAACCTGTGGCGAAGGACTGAAGGGTTATCTGAAGCGGTGACACAAGGTAATCACACGAACCGTCGTCGGTAATGGCATTAACATCATAATTCACAGCTTCCGGATCGGTACATCCTTCCTGGGCAGACAACGTGGAGCCCGAACATAAGATCAACAGAAAAATACTTAGCAGGTAGAAGTTCTTACTCATAATTTTTTTGTTTAGATGGTTCAAAGTCTAAAGTTATAACAAATGTTGTGGCGAAGTGTTTTCACTTTTAAGAATTGAGGCAATCAGGATCGACTTCGGCTGGAATCCTTTTGATTACCTTTGCGGCAAATTGACAGTATGGGACTGAAAGAAGAAATCGGGAAGCGGAAAACATTTGCCATTATCAGTCATCCGGATGCCGGAAAGACGACGCTTACAGAAAAATTTCTTTTATTCGGTGGCGCCATACAAACAGCCGGTGCGGTAAAAAGTAATAAGATAACGAAAACCGCCACTTCGGACTTTATGGAAATCGAGCGACAACGGGGTATTTCTGTTGCTACCTCGGTGATGGGTTTTCAGTATCGCGACAAAAACATCAACATTCTGGATACACCCGGTCACAAGGATTTTGCTGAGGATACATTCAGAACCTTAACGGCAGTCGACAGTGTGATCCTGGTCATCGATTGTGTAAAAGGAGTTGAGGAGCAGACTGAAAAGCTCATGGAAGTCTGCCGGATGCGCAAAACACCAGTCATCATCTTCGTCAATAAAATGGATCGCGAAGGAAAAGATCCTTTTGACTTGCTGGATGAGCTCGAAGAAAAATTGTCGATAAAAACGCGACCACTGAGTTGGCCCATCGGAATTGGTGACAGTTTTAAAGGGGTGTTCAACCTTTTCGACACCACCCTCAAACTCTTCAATCCGAATAAAACAAAAATTGAGCAGGACGCTCTGGCGCTGGACGACCTGAACGATGAGCGATTGGAAGCTACGGTTGGTCAGGAAAAAGCCGACAGACTGCGTGAGGATGTTGAACTCATCGAAGGCGTTTACGGAGACTTTGACGAAAAGAGCTACGAAGCCGGAGATGTTGCTCCGGTATTTTTTGGCAGCGCACTGAATAATTTCGGCGTCCAGGAATTGCTCGACACCTTCGTTCGCATTGCTCCTCCTCCTCGACCCCGCCGTACAACGTTGGGGACGATTGAACCGATTAACAAAAAGTTCTCTGGGTTTGTTTTTAAAATTCACGCCAACCTCGATCCCAATCATCGCGATCGCATCGCTTTTTTACGCGTGTGTTCCGGAGAATTCCGACGCAACACTTTTTTCTACCATGTACGACACGAGAAAAAAATAAAATTCAGCAATCCGAATGCTTTCATGGCCCAGTCAAAAACTGTGATCGAGGAAGCCTATCCCGGAGATGTAATCGGATTGTACGATACCGGAAACTTTAAAATTGGTGATACCCTATCGGAAGGAGAAAAATTTTATTTCGAAGGCATTCCGAGTTTCAGTCCGGAGATTTTCCGGGAGTTGAACAACGAGGATCCAATGCGTACCAAGCAGCTCGAGAAAGGTATTCGTCAATTGACCGATGAAGGTGTTGCGCAGCTCTTTATCCATCCTATTGGGAACAAAAAAATAGTGGGCACGGTAGGTGAACTACAGTTCGATGTCATCAAATATCGTCTGGAATACGAGTATACCGCCAAATGTAATTTCACTCCACTCTCCTATTTCAAGGCTTGTTGGATCACCTCATCCGACCCGCAAAAACTGAATGAGTTTATCCGCATCAAATCGAACAACGTAGCATACGACAAAGATGATAAACCTGTATATCTTGCGCCATCACCATACATTTTGCGGGTCGAGCAGCAAGAGAACCCGGATATCACTTTTAAATTTACGAGTGAAATCATTCAACAAACTGAATCCTGATGTGGCATTCTATTTGTTCGACCCGCACGTCAGAATAATCGGCAGAGAATGCATTGCCGATAAATAATCAAAGCTGTTAAATTTGCTTGTCTAAAAAATATTCAATTCATGAAAATTGTTTGCGCTCTCATTGTTTTATTTGCCATTCCCTCCATTGTTACAGCTCAATCTTCGAATGCTTACGAATTGAAATTCAAGGTGCGCGGAGTTAAGGACACAATTGTATATCTGGCCAACTATTATGGCAGCAAATTATATTACAAGGATACCACTGTAGCCAATTCCAAAGGTGAAATCGTTTTCACAGGAGAAAAAGCATTGCCAACAGGCAAGTATGCGGTGGTTGTACCGGGGCCGAAGTATTTCGAGTTGTATGTCCAGGAGCAGCGATTTCAGATGGAGACCGATACTGCTGATTTTGTAAAGCATATGGAGGTGAAGAATTCGCCTAATAACCAGTTGTTTTATGGTTACATCCACTTTGTGATTGAAAAACGAAAGGAAAATGAATCATTGAGTCAGCAGTTAGCTCAGTTCGGATCAGATACCGCAAAGTCTGCTCAAATTACCGGACGAATGGTTGAGATCAACAAAGAAGTTCTGGACTATCAGAAGAATATGGTGCAGAACAACCCTGATCTGATTGCTGCAAAGTCGCTGAAGATGATGATCCCGGTTAAAATTCCGGATCCACCGGTTCGCGAAGATGGCTCGGTAGATTCCCTTTTTGCCTATAATTATTACCTCAATCATTTTATGGATCATGCCGATCTGGATGATCCCGATATGGTCCGGTTGCCGGAATTTCACCAGAAGCTCGACGAATATGTGAACAAAGTGGTAGTACAGGTACCCGATAGCATTAACCACTACGCCGATCTATTGATAGAAAAAGTGCGGAATACCGATGAATTGTTTCAATATGTTGTGCAGTTCATCACCTACAATTTTGAAACTTCGCAGATAATGGGAATGGATGCGGTTTTTCTGCACATGGCCGAAAAGTATTACCAATCTGGTGAGGCCACCTGGGCTGATTCTACTGCAATCGCCAAGATTGACGAGCGTATTGAAAGAATGAAGCCAACGATGATCGGCAACATTGCTCCTCCGTTAAAACTTGCGGATACCACGCTACAAAACTGGGTCAGTGCTCATGATCTGGAAGCGGAATTCATAATACTCTATTTTTACGATCCGGATTGCGGGCATTGTAAGAAAAAAACACCGGTGCTCGTAGAACAATTCCAGGCGCTGGAGAATAAAAACGTTATTATTTACGCCGTCAGCGGAAGCAGCGAAGATGACTGGAATACATTCATACGCGAAAAAGGTTTGGATAAACCGGGGATTTACAATGTTGCAGCTCCACAGAAAGTGTACGAAGACAGCAAGTATGCAACTCAAATTATTCTGGAAGGTAAAACTGACTACAAAAGCCTCAACTATCGCAACACCTACGATGTATTCAGCACGCCAAAGGTGTTTTTACTCGACGATAAAAAGGTAATTGTTGCAAAACAGGTTGGGATAGAACAGGTGTTCGATATTATAGAGGACATTCGAAAGCGCAGAAAGGATAAAAGCTGACGGACCTGGCTCATCAAGAATTTCTGTAGCTATTTTTTGGTGACCTCACTTACTGCTGTGGGAATGCTTTCCAATAGCAATTGTTCCAGTTTTTCTATTCTCAACTCTAACGACTCAATGTGTTCCTGTTGTTGCTGTACTGCGTTGACCAGGATCTTTGTCATTGCACCTTCATCCAACACGCGTTTATCTGCGAGCCCGCTGGGACCTTGGCTATCGTCATACAGAGAAACCATATATGGTGCTATCTGCTCAACATCCTGAGCGATGAAACCTACATATTCTGTTGTGACATCGCTGTATCCTGAATTCTCTTTGTACTTGTAGGTAATCGGTTTCAATTGTAAAACCAGATCCAGGCCGTCCGTGAATTCTGTGATATCCTTTTTTACCCGGCGATCGGAAAAAGATCCCCATGGTCCCCCACCTGGCATGTTTGCCGTGCCGTCAACGCTGAGGGTCGCATCTGGGGTCGTTGTATTAATACCAACACGTTTATTTGCAAAGTCACCATATATTAATACATCCGATTCGAGTTGATTGTTTGCAATAACCAGTTTATTCGAGGTGTATGACGGTGGGTACAAAACATTATTGGTTCCCAGATATTCTCCGGCTCTGTTTCCGAGCATAACATTTCCATTTCCCGATGTTAGGTTATATCCCGCCCTGTATCCAAGCATAACATTTCCACCGCCGGAATTGACAGTATACCCTGCTCGTCTGCCAAGAAAGGAATTTTGATTACCGTTTGAAATATTCGCGCCAGCCTCGCCTCCTACAAATGTATTCTCATTACAGTTGCGGCAGAGCATACCCGATTGATGTCCAAAAAACGAATTATCCAACCCTGGATATTGACCGGCAGAAGTACTGACACCCCGCCCTGAACGATACCCTACAAAAGTATTGTTCCAATTGCCGAGATTGAATTCTCCGGTTCTGTAACCGACCATTACGTTTGCAGTTGAATTGGAATATCTGCCGCTAAAGTTGCCAATAAAAACATTGTCATTTCCGGCGTTGAAG
>CAZJLZ010000459.1:0-4074 GCA_964546775.1 uncultured Cryomorphaceae bacterium
AGTTGGGACACGAAGTACGTATGGTGAAATTATCCACCGATTCGATTGCCGTTGATCATCCGGAGGATGCAGAACGCGTTCGTGAGGTGTTGAGAGAAAATTCGAAACAGCTATGAATCCTTCTGCCCCCTGGGACAAATACAAGGTACTTTTTTGGGATTTTGACGGAGTGATCCTGGATTCGATGGACGTTCGCGACCGCGGATTTGAAATTGTTCTGGCCGATTTTCCTGCCGGGCAAGTTGAAAAACTGATGGCATATCACCGAAGAAACGGTGGACTGTCGCGATATGTGAAATTCCGATATTTCTACGAAGAAATTCTGGGTGAATCGTTGAGCGACGAAAGATTGCAGCAACTGGCGGCTTCGTTTTCTGAGATCATGCTCAAAGAGCTCGGAAATAAAAATCTGTTGATCTCTGATACGCTTGAATTCCTGAACAGTACGGACTCCCGTTTCAAAATGCACGTGGTTTCTGGTTCGGATCAGGAAGAGCTTCGCCAACTGTGCAAACGATTAGAAGTAGACCATTTTTTCGATTCGATTCACGGTTCTCCAATACCGAAAACTGATTGGGTTCGTGAAATTCTCGCTGAAAAGAGCTATGAAAAGTCTGCTACAGCGCTGATCGGAGATTCGGTCAACGATCTTGACGCGGCCAGAGACAACGGGATTGATTTTATTGGCTACAACAACCCGGATCTACGGGCCGAAGCCGACCACTACATTGAAACTTTCAGACCCCTGGCTTGATCATGCGCAAACTTCCGGTATCCGAACGTTTTCTGCAATCATTCGACGATCCGGCCATTTTTGACTGCGGGTCGTTCAATTTGCTAAAAGTAGCTCAGGACGCTTTGATCCGGGAAGTTGGGACAAAAAAGAAGGGATTTCTCCATACGCTTTTCACCCAGCCGAAGTGGTTTTTAAAAATCTACTTCCCGATAAAATCTTTGCTGAAACCACCGACACGGTTGGAAATACCTCAACGGCTCAGGGAATTAAACCTCCTTGCAATAATACCCGCGCGTTTTGTAACGGACGGATCGGGAAAAACGGAAAATCAGTATCTCGGAAATCTGTTGAACCATATTCCGCGCGAAGAACTTTTACTCATGTACCTCGAGCCTACAACGAACACCCCGCTGGCTCCCGATAGCACCAAAAGCGAATTGATGCAGGCGTTTGATTCGGAAGCACCGTCCGGATCAGAGTGGCAGTTGATCGCAGACTTGAAACAATGTCTGAATCGGATTAAAAAAGAAGGACGGTTCTCGGAAAGTGAATTGAAGAACATAGCGGTGGGACTGGATGAATTCTGGCGACAGTACCGGGTATTCAACCAATATTTCAAAAAGCTGAACCTGAAAAAAGCGTTGCTTATTCCCGGATATTACACAGAATATGTAATCGCGGCGCTAAAATCGAATCGCGTTGAAGTCATAGAAATCCAGCACGGAGTCATTACCCCGGCGTCGCATTTTTACATTTATCCTGACAAAATAAAGCCGGTTTCGAAACGCGCGCTGTTTGCCGAACGCATCTGGGTGCTGGGACAATACTGGAAAGATCAGTTGTTGCGCGGTGCGGAGTTTGAATCCGGCCAAATAGACATTCTGGGAGATTATTTTGTGCGACACGCAACTCCGCCCAATCACCCGGAGCGGTTGCAGATATTTGCAGATCAATTTCCGGAGTTGGTGCTGGTCGGTACGCAAACCAAAAGACACGATGCGTTCAAATCACTGGTGAAATCATTGTCTGAACGATATAGGGAAACCCAATCCCAGACAGGTATTGTGCTAAAACCGCATCCGGCAGAAGATCCGGCGTTGTACAAAGAGCTTGAAAACTTAGCCAATGTATTTATCACCGCGGCAAGTCTTGATTATATGTACCCAATTTGCAATGTATATATCAGCATGTATTCCAACACGTTGTTTGAAGCTGCGAGACATGATCATCTTGAGATTTTTGTTCTTCGCACGAATGAGACCGCTGAACTGGCAGACGGAATAGCGGGAAGTGGCGTGGCGCAAATTTTAAATTCAGGTGATGATCCGCTGGAAATGTTGTCTGAAGAGAATAACGCTCAAAAGCCGTCGGCCGATTACTTTTTTCAACAACGACTGAATACTGAGCTGCTTGATTGTTTGAGGACGAACTGAGTACTATCAGCCTGTATGTAAGATGGCTCAGCTTCCTTCTACGTCTTTCAGAAACTCCTTTACAGCACGCGCTTTTTTATCTCCGATCATGACCGCAATTTTCTCAACGGGTGCCTGGGCCAAACGCTTTACTGATTTGAACTCCCTCAGTAATTTTTCCGCGTTGGCTTTTCCGATTCCGGGGATATCTGTGAGCGATGTCCCCACAGCCTCTTTGCTGCGTTTGTTGCGGTGGTGCGTGATACCAAACCGGTGGGCTTCGTTGCGCAATTGCTGGATGATTTTCAAGCTCTCGGAAGTCTTGTTTAGATACAACGGAACCGGATCGTCGGGATAATAAATTTCTTCGAGCCGCTTCGCGATGCCGATGATGGCAAGTTTACCAATCAACCCGAGCAGTTCGAGGCTTTCAACCGCAGCGCTCAATTGCCCTTTTCCACCATCAATGACAATGAGTTGCGGCAATGGTTCTCCTTCCTGGATCAACCGGCGGTAGCGTCTATAAACCACTTCCCGCATAGAGGCGTAATCATCCGGCCCGGAAACCGTCTTAATGTTGAAATGCCGGTATTCCTTTTTGGCAGGCTTGGCGTCCTTGAACACTACACAAGCAGCCACAGGATTGGAGCCTTGAATGTTTGAATTGTCGAAACATTCAATGTGCCTTGGCACTTCTGTCAACCGCAAATCGAGCTTCATCTGATCGAGCACGCGGTTTTTGAATTTATCGGGGTCTGTGAACCGCTCCTGGCGATGCTGGTCGAGCATGAAATACTTTGCGTTTCGTTCGCTGAGTTCGAGGAGTTTTCTTTTGTCTCCACGCTGCGGAATCACGAATTTCACTCCTGGTAATTCTATTTCCGGATCGAAAGCCACGAGTATTTCGGGTGCGTTGCTTTCAAATCTCTGACGAATTTCAGCCATTCCGATCTGTAACAATTCGGTATGTGTTTCTTCGAGCCGCTTTTTGATTTGCAGTGTATGACCCTGTATCACCGAACCATTTGCAACTTTCAGAAAATTGACGTAGCCGGCGCTCTGGTCGCTCACCACTGTAAAAACATCTACGTTGTGAATAGAAGGATTTACAACCGTTGATTTGCTTTTGAACTTCTCCAGCGCCTCCAGTTTTTCCTTGATCTCCTGCGCTTCTTCAAACTTCAGTGCTTCGGCTAATTCTTTCATTCTAACCTTCAACTGTCCGGCAACGCTTTGTGCGTTACCTTTCAGAATGTCCACAATCTCGTTGATGTTGTTGTTGTAATGCGGTTCGCTCTGCAATCCCTCACAAGGTCCGAGACAGTTGCCAATGTGATACTCCAGACACACGCGATACCGTCGCGCTTCGACGTTTTTTTCAGTGAGCTGATAACTGCACGTGCGCAACGGGTACAACTGCTTGATGATGTCCAGCACCGTATGCATGGCTTTGGCCGAAGCGAAAGGTCCGAAATACTGCGAGCCGTCCTTTTTTAATTGCCGGGTGGCAAACACGCGCGGAAATCTTTCGTTTTTGATGCAGATCCAGGGATAGGTTTTGTCGTCCTTCAGCATCACGTTGTATCGCGGCTGGTGCTTCTTGATCAGATTGTTTTCCAAAAGGAGCGCATCGTATTCGTTGTCTACGACGATGAATCGGATGTCGGCAACCTTGTTGATCATCATCCGCGTCTTGCCGCTGTGACCGCCGTTTTTGTTGAAGTAAGAAGTAACCCGGCTCTTTAAGTTCACGGCCTTACCGATGTACAGAATTTTACCCGCTGCATCATAAAACTGATACACACCGGGATTGCGTGGAATTGCACTGAGCTTGGCAGAAAGCGGCATCTTGCAAAGTTACACAAAGCGAAATTCGAAAGGAGCTGTATGTCTATGCAGGCAAATGATAAAAAAGTTTAAACGGGA